>NZ_CACA01000369.1:0-28910 GCF_000180455.1 Kamptonema sp. PCC 6506 | reverse complement strand
GAGAAATGGGGAGGCTTTCCCCAGTTAACAGTTAACAGTTAACTATTTTTAATTAAACCGGAGATCGGTTTCAGTTTTGCTAAGGTGAGATGTGTCACCGTTAAGTTCCATGAGCCACTTTCCATCATCGCGCACAACTTTAACTAAGCAACACAGAGAGGCATTAATTTCTGTGTCAACGACTCCCTGAACTAATCCCATTGTAGTACCTATAACCGATGCACCGTGACCAACTAGCAAAATATTTTCGGGAAATTCTGCGGCGAGTCGCTTAGCAGTTTCGCTGGTACGTTTAAGGCATTCTTCCCCAGTTTCAGGATAGTAAGGAATAGCACTTGTGTCTGTGTAGGAGGGGTCAATCCTGGGGAAACGGTGGCACAATTCTTTGACAGATAGAGTTTCTGGCATTTCTGACATCCATTCAGGATTGAGCCATTCACAAAGTCCCCACTCTAGTTTAATCGATAAGTCTAAAGTTTGGGCAACGTGATTTGCTGTTTGAACTGTTCGCAGGAATGGTGAGGCAAAAATGTGGGTAATCTCTTCACCTTTGAGGCGATTTGCTAGTTGTTTTGCTTGAATGTGTCCGTCATCTGAAAGGTGAGGATCGTAGCGTTTTTCTGCTGTTAAAAACCAGTCGGGGTTTACGAAGTCGATGCGGTTTCCGTGTCTTGCGATCCAGATTGTTTGAGGCATGAGTTATGGGTTAGGATTTGAGATTTTCGTAACTCGACTTTAGATTATATCGCGGTTAAAGTTTTTCTAGCCATGTTTGTTACCTATTATAATTCAAGTCAATCTATTAATCAACTCAATTCAGAGAACAACCGCCCGACTACCACTTAACTATGACCGTAAGCTTGTCAGAGATGTATAATAGTGGAAAAGCGACGTGACGACAGTTGACGAATTATACTAAATCCGGCTTAAATACCCCCTTTATTCTTTAGTCCGCGCAGGCGGACTTAGTTTGTGTAGTAGCGATTTCAATCGCCGAATGATAAAGGGGATATCAAACCCCGATTTAGTATTAACGGATGCTGTCTCCCGTAACAGGTGAAATCACCTGATAGATTGGCAATTTTCTCCTCAATCTGTTACTCTAGATTAGAGAAAGCGATGCGGTAAAATAGGAATTAACACCACTATGAAAGTCAACACTGACACTCTGACTCGCTATCTACATCGGCTCCGCAATCAACAAGGATGGATGCCTCTAAATGAAGTTGCAACTTCTCTTAATATAGACAGGGCTACATCTAGACGATATACCAATATGGTGATGGAGTGGGGATTAGTAGATCGCCAGCAATTAGAAGAACAACCTACCCAAGTTCGAGCTACTGATAAACTAATGAAATTGGAATCAGGGGAAGTCCGCCGAGTAGTAGAGGCTAATTGTAACGAAGAACCTCCGTTGTTGTAAACTAACTCTATTTTAAGGACAGAGTAGCTATTTGCCGCGCGATTGCTCTGTCCGCACTCGCAGCATTTGATTGCCACCATTTTGAAATTCATAGCATACTTCTTTGATTTCCGCACTATATCCTTTTGCTGCTAATTCTTCGATTAATTCTGGTAGTATTTTCACTGGTTCGCCAGAAATTTTTATGAGTGGAAATATCCGCACTTCTTGCGCGATGCGGCACATTTCTAAAATAGAGGCTAGGTGAAATTCGGCTGATAAATGGTCAGCATAAGTAAATAGGAAATGACTGCACAGCGCTAAATCAAACTGATGTTGATTGAAAGGTAGCAACGGCAATTCACCAGTTACATAGCGACCTGCTTGTATTCCCAGAGGCAAATCTTCTAGAAATTGCTGCATGGCTATCATTCGCACTTCACCTAGTTGTTCTGGCGATTCGATATCTGTCCAATTGTAGCAGTTTAGATTTGCTTTAGTGCCGTTAACTACAGTTTGATAACATTCTTGAATGCGGCTGGCAATTTCATCGGCGGTAAACTCATAAATTGGGTCGCAAGAAATTACTTTATTGCCTTGGCGAGTCATTTCAGCATTGAAGCTAGCAGGGCCGCCGGCACAGTCGAGAATTGTTGACTGGCGATCGCTTGCTGTCAGGTGAAACATGGCGATGTATTCATCTAGGCTACGGCCCCAAGGTATTACTTTTTCAAGTTTTAATCCCATTTTTTAGCCAGAACGATAGTATTATAAATATTATATTCGTTATTGCTATTATGATAACTACAATGGCGCACCGACTGACGGAAGTTCTTGGGAAACTGGCACAGATGATTGCCGAGTGTTACTTTTATGCCAAAATAAATCTTAATCTCCACTGCGTCGCCTAACAACTATGATTGGTCGAACTCTCCGCAAGCGATATCAAATCATCACACTACTGGGAAGTGGTGGATTTGGCGATACCTACCTCGCCAAAGATTTAGACTTACCCGGACATCCTCACTGCGTCGTTAAACATCTTAAACCGAAAGACCCCAACCCGGCTGTTTTGCCAATTGCCAAACGCTTATTCGACACCGAAGCCCAAACCCTATATAAATTGGGTAAGCTACACGACCAAATCCCTACCCTTTCCGCCCACTTTGAGGAACATGGCGAATTTTATTTGGTGCAAGATTTGATCCTGGGACATGACTTGACAAAAGAAATAATTGCGCGGAAAAAATTAAGTGAATCCTATACAATTACCTTATTGCAAAACATCTTAGAAATTTTAGCAATTATTCATCAGCAAAATGTCATTCACCGTGACCTTAAACCGGCTAATTTAATGCGTCGCCAAGATGGTAAAATTATTATAATTGACTTTGGGGCAGTTAAGGAAATTAGCACAATAGTTGTCAACGCTCAAGGGCAAACAACCGTATCAATTGTTATCGGTACTGCTGGTTATATGCCGAGCGAACAAGCCAAGGGCAAACCTAAACTTGCTAGTGATGTTTATGCAGTGGGAATGATTGGGATTCAAGCATTAACGGGCGAACATCCGTTTAATTTACCAGAAGATCGGCAGACGGGAGAAGTAATTTGGCGAAATCAGGCGCAAGTTAGTAATAATTTAGCGAATGTTTTAGATACAATGGTGCGCGATCGTTTTAGTCAGCGTTATCAAAATGCAGGGGAAGCTTTGCAAGCACTTTTATCTTTATCGACGAATCCTTCCGGGAGCAAAGTTAAAACAATTCCTGTGATTCCACAGCACACTTGGCCGTTACCGACTAACACAACAAGGCGAGGTTTATTACAATTAGCGGGTTTTGCTGGGGGAGGATTTGCATTAGCCGTGCTGAGTCAAAGTTTGTTGAACAACAAATCTTCTGCACCTTCCTCAGATAATGAGTCGCCTGCAAAAAGTCCAACACCGGAAGTAACTCCAGCACCCCCTGACGAACCAGAAAGTATAGGGCCGCAACCGTAAGCAAATGGTTTAAAAACCTTTACTTTTGAAACAGTAACAGTTAATTCAACCGGGCAAATTGCCAGCCGTAACCAAGGACAAGCACAGGTTTTTACAGATAATCTCGGCAGCATCACCATAGAAATGATCTCAATTCCAGGGGGTAGTTTCGTGATGGGTTCCCCCGATACCGAAGCAGGACGACCTAACACCGAAGGACCACAGCATAATGTTACTGCCACATTCCGCAGATGTGGCTGGGATTTTTTTATTAGTTGTGAAAGCTGGGAGCCAATATGCTTTTGGATTGAACTTATGGGGTTTTAGCGTTACAGGAGCCTGTAAAATTTACCTAGATTAAGTAAGTTGAAAGAATTGACTTTTTCTGATATGTTCACATTGCTATTTTATCGCGATCGCTCATATTTTGAAGCAAGGGAAATTATGCCAAGAGCAAATTACCTTGACTAATTAATGAAAATTATTCACAAATATTTACACTTCGCTATCGCTCGTCATTCACTTGAAAATATTAAATAGTATTGACAGCAATACTCTCCTAAATGCCGCAAGATATCTTGACGCTCTTGGGTTAAATTGCTATCTAGGTGAACGCTTTTCATTGATACTTGAAATTTCAACGCTGCTTTCAGGGCAATTGCTGTAAATAACTTTGTCGTTCCAGCTCGATAATATTTATCTAATGCTCTCCCGATTCTGTCATCATTTAATTGTTCGGGGGTCACTCCTTCTCCAATTAGATGTTCTGTTGCTTTTCCAACGAAAAAAGCATCGAATAGGTAGATTGGGGCGCTCAAAAATCCCAGTCCGTTCAAAATCATTGCTTTCATTACTTGTCCTGGGCTTAGGGTTTCTTTAATTTTTATTCCCACTTTTTTGTTGACTTCTTCTACCAATTCCATTTCATCTATTATCCCTGCTACTATTCCCAAGTGGTCTAAATTTACGATATTTATAGCTTCCGAGGGCTTTTTCATGGTTTTAAGGGTTGCTCTACTTGCACCAATTATTATACCTTAATAAACCTTCAAATGATTGCTATGCAATCATTTGAAGGTTGGAAAATTCTGAATTCTTTTGAAATTAAATCCGATCAAATATCTGCGGAATGTGGGTATTAATTCAAACCCTTGTGTAATAACCCGTTCAACTTTCTTGTCCCCCATGTGTGCGAGATCGCCATAAAGGGGTATAGCCGAGATACGATACTGTTGGCGAAATATTTCTTAACAAGTAAGCGATCGCCTTGAGGCATCTGTTTGGTCCTAAATAAGTTAAGTAGATCTAATCTTCTGCCTGTGGTGACTCCATAGAAGATGTCAGAAAAGCTAGCAATATATTATAGCATACTTTTAGGGAAATGGTATTAGTAAGCGAAAACAGCGCCCCGGAGTCGCTTCCGGGGAGCAGTTTAACCCCTATTAATCATCAAACTTTACAAAAGTAGCAAGCACATCTTGAATCAAATACTGAACTAATGCTTCTACTGTTGGATATTTATAAAACAAAGTTGATGACAATGAGATTCCTATCAAGTTTTGCAAGCGATTTCTTAACTCTATGGATGTCATAGAATCCATTCCTAAGTCGAAAAATCCTTGTGATAGGGAGAAAGTCCTCTCTTGTTTGTCTCCCAAAACCTGAGACAATAGAGATTGAATATGAGCAATTAACAGCGATATACGTTGCTCTTTATCAGTTGCCTTTAATTGTTCGACCAAGTTTGAAGTTTCTTCTCTCTCTTTCTTTTTGAGAATACCCTCCGCCCCAGGCTTTTCTTGGTTTACCAATCGGGCAACCAAACGTTCTTTGTCACGAAATGCAACCATTTTTACTGAAGAAGCAGGTTCGAGCCAGATTTCTTCCAAAATTGTTTGTACTGGGTTATCAACTCCTTCGGGAGCCAAATCTAGAAGTACAAATGACAGTTCGGGATGCTCTGACTGCATAACTTGGGTGATTTCCCATAAACGCGATCGCACCACGTCTGTCTGCACTTTTTCGATGGCTTGCACCCCTTGAGTTACTAACCAAAAATTAGCTGAACAACCCGATTTTACAAGCGATTTAACCAACTTAACATCGAGTTCGTTAGCCGGAGAATCAAAATTCCCCAAATGCACTACCCCATGCCATTGTTGAGCTGTTATTAAGTCCTGATATTTGGCAAGTGGAGAGGCCACTTCTGTTCCTGATGGTTGGAGAGACTCGTTTGGAAAAACGACTGTTGGTAAATCGCCTTTTGTTTTCAGCTCTGTCGCCAATTGCTGAGCAATCCCGTGATTATCAGCAAAAATGAGCCAATTTCTCGTCAGAGGTTGGTCTTCTTTTTTGACTTGAGCCAATATCAGCACTTCTTGTGTGCTAGGCGATGAAAAAGAAACAAGATTAGTAAAACCAGATGAAGACAATAACTCTTCCCACTTGTTGACACTTAACAAAGGATAGTCAGGTCGCAAATCAAGGTCGCTAAAGCGCCACCAGCCTTCTGTTAAGCCAAAAGTTATGTCCACTGAAGGCTGACGAGTAGTGCTTTCCAAAAGCACCAACAATCCGCCCGGAGCCAACATCTGGTGGACATTTTTTACTGTTTCACGCAAGTCTTTAGTGGCGTGCAATACATTGGGAGCAATAATCAGATCGTAATAGCCCCGAGCAGCCGCTTCTGGCTCTTGCTCAATATCCAATATTTGGTAATTTACAAAGGGATAATCGGCAAACTTTTCTTGTGCTTTGGCAACAAAGAAAGCGCCGATATCTGTGAAGAAATACTCGACTCGATCGGCAGGCAGATTTGGTAATAAGTAAGAAGTGGTCGAGCCAGTACCAGCTCCAATTTCCAGAATACGCATCCCTCGCCCTTGTGGTAAGCTTGAGACCGCCGCCCCCACAACCCGCTGTGCGAGGGTATTGATAAACTTGAGTTCTGGCGAATCTTGATAAAGTTCTGTCGCAATGGTTAAATCGCCTTCAGGAAACAACAACTGGAGCGGATCGTACTTGCCCTGCAAAACATCGGCCAATCTAGGCCCGCAACGAGAGACTATTTCCGCCATTGCCGAGTAGGGAGATTTGAGTGACGAATTCGCCACTTGTGCTTCTGGCTCCGCTATATGAGGGGCCCTGACGACTTGCCACTCGGACTGATGAAAGCGCAGTAGTCCTTCCTCAGCCATGATTTCCAAAAAACACCCAATTAAGCGTTGGTGCTGCTTGACTATTCCTAACTGCTCGATCAGTTCAGGGGTTGAGAAGCGTAGGTTGGGCTCAAACTTAAAGCCTAGTTGTTGGAAGGCATTGACAATATACGCCACACTCGTACTTTCTAGCTGCTCTTCCCGATCGCGATCGCGACTCCGCTCGGCCTCAGATAACAATTCTTGACTGCCTATGTTTCTCGCTAGTTCGCTAGGAGAAGCCAAATAATTAGCAGGCAAGCCATAAAGAGGTTGCGGTTCCCACACCAGCTTATCGCGGCAATCTTGCTCAGCGCCTTGTTTGGGCAAGGGTTGGTGACTATCAGGTTTCACTTGAAACTCTTCAATAGTCTGGGTTCCCGATCTCGTCAGAGGTTGCGTTTGCGTCACATCAATCCAATAGCGATCGCGCTGCCAAGGATAAGTTGGCACACCCACTTGGCGGTGGCCATAGTCGCGATGGAAGCCCTCCCAATCAAGCCCCACGCCTCGCACATACAATTGCCCCAACGTCTGAAGCAACCCTTGCCAATCGCTTTGCTCTAACTGTAACGTCGGCAGCCAAGTGCCATAGCCCGATGGCAAGCACTGACGACCCATCCCTAACAATATTGGCTGCGGCCCCATTTCCACAAATATCTCTATTCCTTCTTTGTGTAATGTCTCCATTCCAGAGCCAAATCTCACTGGTTTGAGGATGTGGTCTACCCAATATTCTGCTTGTGTGGGCAACACTCGCTCAAAGTTTCCCGTTACATTCGATACAAAGTTTAGTTTCGGTGAGTGAAATGTTACTTCCTCCACCACTTGCCGAAACTCCGCTAGCATTGGTTTCATTAATTCTGAATGGAAGGCATGAGAAACTTTTAACCGCTTGTTTTTTATGCCTTTGGCTTCTAACTTTTCCACTACCTGACGTACTGCTTCTGCCGTGCCGGAAATCACCACGCTATTTGGGCCGTTGATGGCTGCAATGCTTACTGACTCTATTCCTCGCATTGCTTGCGATACGTGTTCTGGCTCGGCTAAAAACGATACCATTTCTCCGCCACTAGGCAGTTTTTGCATTAAACTTCCTCTGGCTGAAATCATTTTTAATCCGTCTTCTAAGGAGAAAATCCCCGCTACACAAGCTGCTACATATTCCCCTACGCTATGACCAATGACTGCGGTTGGCTCTAGACCCCAAGATTTCCACAATTCGGCTAGCGCGTACTCTAAGGCAAATAGAGCTGGTTGGGTATAAGCGGTTTGTTCTAGGAGCGAACTGTCATTGCTTTGGTACAGGACGGAGAGTAGCGATTCTTCCTGCTTCCCAATTGCATTTAAAATTACTTGACAGCGGTCTAATGCCTGACGGAAAGTTGGTTGTGTGGCGTATAATTCCCGTCCCATTCCTAGATACTGGGAACCTTGTCCTGTGAATAGAAAAGCGATTTGAGGTTGACTTTCGCTCTTGCTACCTTTAAACAGATGACTGTTTTCTGTTCCTGCTAAATTAGCTAATAATTTTTCCCGTGCTTGAGAAACTGAGTCGGCAACCACAGCTAAACGTTCGTGAAAATGAGTCCGCCGAGTATTAGTTGTGTAACAGACATCCGCCCACTCTAAGTTGGAATGAGTGGCTAGGTGTTCTGAGTAGTTGCGAACCATCTGTTCGAGTGCGGGTTTGGTTTTGGCACTGAGGGTGAGCAGGTGTAGGGGGCGCTTCCAAGTTTCTGCCTCACTTTTTGCTGCTACTGGTGGTGCTTCTGACAGGACAGCATGGACATTGATGCCCGTAAAACCAAAGGAACTAACTCCAGCAAACCTAGTTTTATCTGTTGCTGGCCAGGGTGTCTGTTCGCTTGCCACTTTTATTGGCATCCTATCCCAAGAAATATAAGGGCTAGGCTCTTTGAAATGCAGGTGTTGTGGAATCAGCTCATTTTGTAAGGAGAGAACGATTTTGATCAAACCTGCTACGCCAGCAGCTCCTTCCAAGTGTCCGATATTAGTTTTTGCCGAACCTAAGATTAAAGGTTCTTCTCGTTGGCGAAACACATTTATCAAAGCATTTGCTTCAATTGGGTCTCCCAGAGAAGTACCTGTACCATGAGCCTCAATATAATTGACATCTTTGGGCTGGATACCTGCATTCGCGATCGCTCTCTTAATCACACCTTGCTGAGAAGAACCGCTGGGTACAGTGAGCCCGCTGGTTCGTCCATCTTGCCCGTGAGCCGTGCCTCTAATTAAGGCCAAAATATTGTCGCCATCAGCTACTGCATCTGAAAGACGCTTGAGAACGACTATGCCGCAACCTTCGCCGCGAGCGTAACCATCTGCTCCCGCCGCAAAAGTTTTGCAACGCCCATCTGGAGACAACATCCGGGATTTGCAAAGGTTGAGCCAATATTCTGGCGAGATATATCGCTGCACGCCTCCAGCTAAGGCTAGATTGCAATCTCCCCTACGCAAATTGACAACAGCCAAGTGAATTGCCGCTAATGAGGAAGCACAGCCAGTATCAACAGCTAGACAAGGGCCGTTAAAATCGAAGAAGTAAGAAAGGCGGCCTGCCACTGGGCTATAGGCATTCCCCGATCCTATGTAAACATCTGTTTCTACAGGGTCTTGTTTCACAAGTTGCCAAACGTAGTCATTGGCACATATCCCGATAAAAACACCTGTCTGGCTGCCTGCCAATTTTTCGGGTACAAGTCCAGCGCCTTCTAAGGCTTCCCAAGCTACTTCCATCACCAGTCGATGCTGAGGATCTAAACTCGCTGCTTCTCTGGGGGAAATCCCGAAGAAACTAGCATCAAAATCTGCGGGAGATTGGTTGAGAAACCCTGCACGCCGAATATAAACCTTGCCCGGCACATCGGGATCTGGATCGTAGTATGGATCTAGATATGAATGATGGCCCTTTGGGGCTTCTCGAATGGCATCTACACCATTTAAAAGTAAGTCCCAAAATGCTTCAGGATTATCAGCTTCTGCCAAGCGACAACCCATACCAACAATGGCGATAGGCTCGCGTTCTTTCTGCTTTAATCGCTCAACTTCGGCTTGTAAATCGGCTATTTTTTGTGAGGCTACTTTCATTAATTGAATGTAGCGTTGTTCGTTATTTTCACTCATTTAATTAACCTCTTCTTTACCTATTTTTCTGCTTTTATCAATTGAAACAAATCTTAATTAGGAGGAGTTATAAACCGGGTTTATTAGTGGCTTTTGCTTTCAAATGACCATTTTTAAAATCAACCCAGTTTCTTTGGGTAAGCCCTAATTACTCTCTTGGGTTGCGAGTGCGATGTCAGACTAATCAATTAGCAATAACCAGATTTTCAGTTTTGGCTAACCAATTTTTTGGGAGCTTACAATCTCACTACAAACCCAAGGAGTTTTTCATTCGTCTAGCTAACCCATTGTATGCCTAATTGTTCTGCAAATTGTTTGGCAATTGCTTCGGCATCATCGTTTTCGTCTAGCGGCTGAAATGCGATCGCTTTGTTATCCGTTTGTAAGGACTGTTCGGAGACAACTAAATCGTCGTCTTCTTCAGTCTCTTCTAGAAACTCGACCATCAAATAATCCACTAACTTTTTAACAGTGGGATAGTCAAAAGTCAGCGTAGCGGGCAAACGACAGCCTAAGCTATTTTGCAAATTATTTCTCAACTCCACTGATGTCAAAGAACTCATTCCCAAATCGAAAAATCCTTCAGTAACTGAGAATGCCCGCTCTTTCTGGTAGCCCAAAACTTTAGACACTTGAGATTGGACGTGGGCTAGTAAAAGTGGGTAATGTCGATCTTTTTCGGCCGCCTTGATTGTTTCCAATAAACTAACTGAAGTTTTTTCTTCCTCTTTCTTTTTGTCAGTAGTTTTTCGGAATTCAGTTAAGAAAGTGCTGTCAACTGGATATTTTGACCAGTTTATTGGCATTACACCAACTTGAGATATCTGGCCCTTTAACAAATTCCCAAATAAATACATTCCTTGATTAGGCGGAATCATTCCAAAGCCAATTGCCTCCCAACGATTTTGAAGATTTGCATCTAGTCGCGTGGCCATCCCAGAGCTCGCCCAAGGTCCCCAGTTAATGCTGGTAGCAGGCAATCCTAATGCTTGTCGGTGATGACAAAGTGCATCTATAAAGGTGTTGGCCGCAGCATAATTTCCTTGACCTAGCGCTCCTAAAACTGAGGTCATAGAGGAGAAGCAGACAAAGAAATCTAATGGCATTTCTTTGGTCAATTGGTGCAAGTTCCAAGTACCTTTAACTTTGGGAGCCATTACTTTTGAGAAGCGTTTATGGGTTTGATTGCGGAGCATTCCATCATCTAAAACACCTGCGGTATGAACTACTCCTCGCAAAGGAATGTCGGTTTCAGCAATTAGTGTAGCTACGCTATCGGGTTGGGAAATATCGGTTTTGACGATTTTTACCGAGGCTCCTTTGTCTTCCAATTGCTTGACTGCTGCTTGTGCTTCTGGTGATGCTGCTCCTTGTCTTCCCACTAGCAACAGGTGGCGTGCGCCTTGTTCGACAAGGTAATTTGCTACTTGCAGTCCTAATGCTCCGAGGCCACCAGTTATTAAATAACTGCCTGATGAATTAATATTTGGTGAATGAGCGATCGCTTTAGCATCGGCACGTTTCAATCGCGCGACATAACGCTCTTCATTCCGAAAAGCTACTTGCTCTTCTTGCTCTGGGAAGAGAAGTTCTGCGACCAACATTTCGATTTCTTTGGCTTGCCGAGAATTCAGGTCTACGCAGACTGTTTCTAGTTCGGGATGTTCTAGAACGATCGCGCGAGCTAAACCCACTAATGGCGATTGCTCTACTTGTAAGGGGGCTTTTGTTACTGGTTGCCCGTTATGTGTAACTAAGCATAAGCGAGGCATCTTTTTCCCCCAATGATGATGAGGAATTTCAGATAATGCTTGAACCAAATACAACGCACCAGTGCATAAATCCAGTGCTGTTGTTGGAACGTCTGAAATTTCTAGGTTTCGATCGCTCCCCCACAAATAAACAATGCCTCGACAGACTGATTGCTCTTTTTTGACTATTGCGGAAATTAGCTGCTGGAAGTCTTGCCGTTCAGCAGGGTTGATTTGATAGCGATCGCCTTCTAATAATGAAAATGACGAGCCTGGGGAAACGAAAATACAGCGATCGCCCTGCTTGTTAAGCAGCTCAGCTAAGGAATTGCTGACCTCACCTCCATCGCTAAAAATCAGCCAGC
Organism: Kamptonema sp. PCC 6506; assembly: GCF_000180455.1. Taxonomy (NCBI): domain Bacteria; kingdom Bacillati; phylum Cyanobacteriota; class Cyanophyceae; order Oscillatoriales; family Microcoleaceae; genus Kamptonema; species Kamptonema sp. PCC 6506. Next base: position 17,064 of record NZ_CACA01000369.1, on the reverse strand, counting down.
TACCTGCTTTAGATTTTTTGTCATCCGTTATCGCCAGCGGCTTTACTTCCCAACCAATTCTGTACAACCAATCATCTGTTTGATTGGCTAGCAAAGCAGTTTGATTGGCACGGCGTACCTGTAAGTTAATCAAGTCAGCTACTGCTACTCCATTCTCATCAACCAAATGTAAATCGAAAGCAGTCAGCAAACCAGAGCTGCCCTGATTTGATGATTGATGAACGTGACACCAAATGCTTGTGCTAGGCCGGCTCAAGAAATTTAGACGCTCTAAACCAACTAAAAAGTAAGTCTTGCGATCGCTCTCAACACCATCTTCAAGAGCAGCCGCCAAAAGCTGTAAGCAACCATCTAACAGCAGCGGATGTAAAATATCCTTTGCATCGCTCTCTACCATCTGCGGCAATTTAATCTTACCAAGCACTTCTGGTGACTCACCCTGAGAACACCACAACTTCTCAATTACTTGGAAGTTCGGTCCGTACTCTACTCCCAAATCGCTGAATTTTTGGTAATAGCCCTTAATTTCAATCTCTTGATTAACTTTTTGCTTCAAGGCGGCCAAATCTAAAGGAGTTTTTGCCGATAGAGTTTTTCCACTCAAAAGATCACCTTGAGCGTGGCGAGTCCATGTTTCATTCTCATCAACATTATCTGAGTTTTTGCGACCGAAAATCTCAAATTCATACCCTAATTCATTGGGTGTTAAAACTAATTGAACTGAGACTGTTTCTTCAGCATCTAAAACTAGCGATTGTTGGATCAGAAATTCTTCAACTACTAATTGTGGATAACTCTCTCCCGCTCCCCCTCCGAAGATTTTCGCTCCTGCTGCTAACGCTATTTCCACATAAGCTGCGGTGGGGAAAATGAATTTCTCGTAAAGAGCATGATCCGCTAAATATGCAGGAAAATTGGAGCTGACTTGACTTTCAAAAACTATTTGTTGATTTTTTATAGCTGCACTCCGAATTCGCTGACCTAGCAAAGGATGGCGATCGCTCTGCATCCCAAATTCATTCTGAAGTTGTCTTTGTGCAACATCAATCCAGTAGCGCTCTTGCTGCCAAGGATAAGTTGGTACAGAAACTTGGCGGTGAGCCGAGTCGCGATGGAAACCCTCCCAATCAATTGCCACGCCTCGTACATACAATTGACCCACAGCCTGAAGCAGTCCTTGCCAATCGCTTTGCTCTAGCTGTAGTGTCGGTAGCCATGTTCCATAGCCAGAGGGTAAACAATTACGTCCCATTCCCAGCAAAATTGGCTGTGGTCCCAGCTCCACAAATATCTCCACTCCTTCTCTATGTAATGTCTCCATAGATGCGGCAAATTTCACTGGTTTGATTACATGATCTACCCAATATTCAGGGTTAGTAGGTAACTGACTCTCAAAAGCACCTGTGACATTGGAGATAAAGTTGAGTCTGGGTTGGTGGAAAGTCACCTCTTGCACTACCTTCCGAAATTCAGCCAGCATTGGCTTCATTAAAGCTGAATGGAAGGCATGGGAAACTTTTAAGCGCTTAGTTTTTATGCCCTTGCTTTCTAATTCCTGCACTACCCGACGTACTGCTTCCCCTGCACCAGAAATAACTACGCTATTGGGCCCGTTGATGGCTGCGATGCTTACTGAGTCAAGTCCTTGCAGTGCTTCTACTACTTGTTCAACGGAAGCTAATAGCGATACCATTTCGCCGTTGGATGGCAGTTTTTGCATTAAACTTCCTCTGGCTGAAATCATTTTCAAGCCGTCTTCCAACGAGAATATCCCTGCTACGCAAGCTGCTACGTATTCCCCAACGCTATGACCCATGACTGCGCTTGGTTCAAGGCCCCACGATTTCCATAATTCGGCTAGAGCGTACTCTATGGCAAACAAAGCTGGTTGGGTATAAGCAGTTTGCTCTAAAAGGGAATTGTCATCATTTTGGTAGAGGATTGAGAGTAGCGATCGCTCGCTTATGCCGATGGTATTTAAAATTTCCTGACAGCGTTCTAGGGATTTCCGAAATGTTGGTTGTGTTTCGTATAGCTTCCGTCCCATCCCTAGATACTGGGAACCTTGACCTGTGAATAGAAAGGCAATTTGAGGTTGGCTTTCGCTCTTGCTACCTCCGTACAAATGAGTGCTTTCCGCTCCTCCTAAATTAGCTAATAATTTTTCCCGTGCCTGAGAAACTGAGTCGGCAACCACAGCTAAACGTTCGTGGAAATGAGTCCGCCGAGTATTAGTTGTGTAACAGACATCCGCCCACTCTAAGTTAGGATGAGTGGCTAAGTGTTCTGAGTAGTTGCGAACCATCTGTTCAAGTGCAGGTTTGGTTTTGGCGCTGAGGGTGAGCAGATGTTGGGGGCGCTCGACAGTTTCTGCCTCGCTTTTTGTTACTGGCGGTGCTTCTGATAGCACGACGTGAGCGTTGGTGCCGCTAAACCCAAAGGAGCTGATTCCAGCAATTCGTTGTTTATTGACTGTTGACCAGGGTGTTAATTGGCTGGGTACTTCCAGCGGTAGTTGATCCCAAGGAATGTAAGGGTTAGGTTTCTGAAAGTGGAGGTGAGGGGGAATCTCTTTATGTTGCAAGGAGAGAACAACTTTGATCAAACCTGCTATACCAGCCGCTGCTTCTGGGTGTCCGATATTGGTTTTAACGGAGCCTACGAACAAGGGTTCTTCCCTCTCGCTAAAGATGCTACCCAAGGCGTTTGCTTCAATTGGATCTCCCAAGGAAGTGCCCGTGCCATGTGCCTCAATATAGCTAACTTCCTTCGGTTTAACACCTGCATTTTTCAGTGCTTGACGAACTACTGCTTCCTGAGAAGGCCCGCTAGGTACGGTTAGACCGCCACTGGCTCCATCTTGATTGATGGCGGAACCTCGAATTAATGCTAAAATGTTGTCGCGATCGCGGATGGCTTGACTAAGGCGCTTCAAAACCACAACACCACAACCTTCACTGCGGACATACCCATTTGCACTAGCATCAAAGGTTTTACAACGACCATCTGGAGCTAGCATCCGCGCTTTTGTGAAATTGATGCTTAGGCTTGGTGCCAAGAGCAAGTTCACACCTCCGACTAAAGCTAGGTCGGATTCTCTGTTACGCAAGCTGTTTGCAGCCAGATGTACCGCCACGAGGGAGGAAGAACAAGCTGTATCTACTACCATGCTTGCTCCTTTCAATCCCAAACTATAAGACAAGCGTCCTGCTGCTGGGCTCAAAAGGGTTCCTGTGCCTAAGTGAGCATCGATTTGCGATCGCGCTTCCGACAGGCGCATAGCATAGTCAAAGGTGCTAATGGCAATAAATACGCCAGTGGGAGTACCAAATAGCTTTTCTGATGACTGACCGCCATTTTCTAAGGCCTCAAAACTTACTTCTAGCAGTAGCCGCTGCTGTGGGTCAAGGGACATTGCTTCCCGAGGCGAGATCCCAAAGAAGTGAGCGTCAAACTTATCCACTTCCGATAAAAAGCCACCATAACGGCTAGACATCTTTCCTGGCGCATCTGGATTGGGATCGTAACAGGAATCAATCTTCCATCGGTTGGAAGGCACTTCCTTAATCGCATCCACACCATTTGAGAGCAGGTGCCAAAAAGACTCTGTATCTTTTGCGCCAGGAAAACGGCAACTCATGCCAATGATGGCAATTGGTTCTTCTTTTGCTTGCTGAACTGCCTCTAGTTTGGTACGTGCTTCCTCTAGGGCGTTGAGCAACTGTAATGTTGTTGGTTTGGCGGGAGTTTGTGTCATGTTAAATATTACCTAGTAGTTTATTGAGTTCTTCGTACTTGCTAGCAAGTAAGATGTCCACTTCCTCTTCTGGAAGTTCTTCAAATACTTGGGTGGATGTCGTTTGCTCTTCTTCTGGTGGCTGGATACTCATATCCTCTAGAACTAGAACCTCTTGCAGCAGATAATTCACCAATGCTTCTAAGGTTGGATAGTCAAAGAGTAAAGTTGAGCGCAAGGAATGTTCGACACTTTTTTCAAGATAGTTTCTCAATTCCACCGCCATTAGGGAGTCAAGTCCCAAGTCGAACAAAGACTGTCGCGGCTCAATCCTCGTACTGGCATTCAATCCGATTACATTTCTAATGGCAGAACGAACATGATCCATCAAGATTGTTCGGCGGTCATTAGCCAGACTAGCTTTTAGTTGGGAAAGTAAGACTGGTCTATCTTGAGATGGTGTAACAATTGTTTGGAAATTTTCAAAGAATGGCGTAATTTCTGGCAGTCGTTCCAAGAATTTTGGCCAGTTCATAGGCAGTATCCCTACTCGATCGCAGTCTTCGTTTTTGACCAAGTAGTCTAATGCTTGCAAGCCTTGTTCAGTTGGAATGATCCCCCAACCTTGGGCTTTCAAGCGACTAGCAAAAGTTGCTGCCATTCCCACCTCGCCCCAAGGTCCCCAATTTATGCTCAAACTTGGTAAACCTTGCGATCGCCGATAATGAGCTAAGCCATCAAGGAAGGCATTAGCTGCGGCATAGTTGCTTTGACCTGCGTTCCCCAACAAAGAGGCAGCGGAGGAAAAACAGACAAAAAAGTCCAAGAGTAAATCTTGAGTCAAGGTATGCAAATTCCAAGCTCCTTGTACTTTTGATGCCATGACTTTTTTGAAGCGAGTAGGTGTTTGCTCTTTCAATAAGCCATCATCTAAAACACCTGCGGTATGAACAATTCCACGTAAATTAGGACATTCACTCAGTATTTTTTTGACATCCTCCCGATCGGAAATATCGGCATTAATTACGGAGACTTTAGCACCAGCCTGCTCTAATTTTTTGATAGCTTCATTTGCTGCTTTTTTGACACTGCTTCGTCCCGTCAGGACTAGATGTTTAGCACCTTGTTCTACCAACCACTCAGCCACTTTTAATCCTAATGCTCCCAATCCTCCCGCAATTAGGTAACTGCTGTCTGGGCGAACCCTTGCATTTTCTGGAGTCTGAAAACTTAACACCACTTTACCAATATGCTTGGCTTGCTGCATATAGCGGAAAGCATTTACAAATTCGGTAATTGGGAACACTTTGGAAGGTAATGGTTTAAGCTTACCTTCTTTGAACATAGTCATCAATTCCAGAAACATTGAAGAAATTTCTGCACCATCCATCTCTCCTAAATCAAAGGGGAAATAAGCAGCATCGGGGCGAATTGCTTCCAATTTCTGCTCATCCCAAATGCCAAATTTACCGATTTCTACAAAGCGCCCTCCTTGGGTAAGTACGTCAAAGCTGCGATCGATAAACTTGCCAGTTAGACTGTTGAGGATGACATTCACGCCTTTGCCATTGGTGGCAGTCATTACCTGTTCGGCAAAATCAAGGTTGCGCGAGTTGTATATATGTTTAACACCAAGGGACTTTAAAAAATCCCACTTAGGCGGGCTAGCCGTCGCAAAAATTTCTGCTCCTTTAAGCTTGGCCAATTGAAGAGCTGCTAGACCTACACCTCCAGCCGCATTATGAATCAACACTCGATCTGTTGGGCCAATTTGAGCGCATTTGACTAGGCCGTAATAGGCTGTCAAAAAAGTAACAGGAATCGTTGCCGCTTCTTCAAAACTGAGTTCAGATGGCTTAAGAACTACCAATTTTGCTTTAGCCTTGACCGTACTTGCCAAACTACCTGATGCGTAGGCAATGACAGCATCGCCTACTTTAAAGTCAGAGACTTGTTTGCCAACGCGCTCGATCGTGCCTGCACACTCAAAGCCGAACAATATATCGCTGGCCGTTGCAGCAATACCTAAAGACTCCTCGAATTCGCGCATCATGCCTAAAGCGCGTAGCACATCTCTAAAATTAAGTCCGCTTGCCCGAACTTTGAGCTCTACTTCATCAGGTGCCAAAGTTGGGGCAGTTAAGGGAACCAAAGTTAAGTTGTCGAGCGTGCCATAGCTGGTCAACTTCAGCGCTACAGGAGCAATGCTTGGTGCTTGTATGGGGTGGAAAGGCTCTAATCTAGCTACATAGCGTGTCCCGTTTCGATAAGCAATTTGGTCTTCTCGATCGGGTGCGAGTAGTTCTTGGAGTAAAGACTTAACCGTTTCAGGGGAATGGCGATCGGATGGTAAGTCTAAACAAGTGGTGGAAAATTCGGGGTGTTCTAGAGAGATCGTTTTACCTAGTCCCCAGATCGGTGTTTGCCAGAAAGCAACTGCATCATCTTTGAGCGCCGACTGTGCCCCTTGCGTAACCAACCACAATCGAGGGGAAGTCTTTGCTGAAGTCAGAGATTGAACTAGATGCAATACTTGCTCGCAGCTTGAATCGCAGGAGTCATTTCGATCGAGGCTCCAAAGGTACACTACGCCTTGATAGGATTTACTCGCCAACAATTTCTGCCAGTCGGCTGGGTCTGTCCAGTTAATAGCATATTGCTCTGGCTTGGAGCTCCCATCAGTTGTTTTGGCATAGACGAGGTGCGATCGCTGTCCGCTTCCCTTCAACAAGTCAGCCAAGGTTTCGGCTACACCAGTGCGATCTGCCAAAATTAACCAATCGCCTTTGTTTGTTGTGCTTGCAGTCCCCGCTGTTTTTTTGACTTCTTTCCAGGCAACTTGCACAAGCCAATCTTTCCAGGGTTGCTTCTGCTGTAATGCTTTCAACCGAGCCTTTTTCAGTTGCAAGCCGATCGCTTCGGCATAAACTTGACCATCTTTCCCAATTAACTGCAAGTCTGCCTTCAGGGTTTCTTGACCGGGCTGACCGTGAAGTTTAACGTAACTAAAAATTTCTTTGCTAGGATGCTGCCAAAAGGTGAAATGTGGGTAGCCGACTGGTAAATAAGTTTCGGCAAAGTCGGCAGGCATAGCTGCTAAAATTACTTGGAAACATCCATCCAAAAGCGCTGGATGCCAATGATAGGGATGGTTGACCAGGTTTTTAGCTAACTGAACTTGTCCGAGGGCTTCTCCCTCAGAACGCCACAAGCGGCGCAAACTTTGGAAGCTACCTTCATAGACCATTCCTCGATCGGCAACTTGCTGATAGAAAGTTTTGATGTCTTTATGTTCTTGGAGATTAGCTTGTAAAGCAGTTAAATTTGTGTTTGGTTCAAGATTTGCTCTCTCTTTACCTACATTAATCTTTCCGGCTGCGTAGCGCGTCCAAGTTGGGTCCTCGTTAATTAAATCTAAACTGAAAATTTGCCATGAATAGCCTTCAGCAGTGGCAGTTAAAATTAGTTGAACTGTTTGAGGTTCTTCTAGCTTGAGAGCTTTTTCAATTACTACATCTTCAAAGGCGATCGCGCGTTGTCCAAAAAGTTGATTTCCCGCTGCTAAAACCATCTCGAAGTAGGCGGAAGCCGGCATAATTGCTTGACCGAAAGCACGATGTTCTGCTAAATAGGGCAGATCGTCGGTAGAAAGATAAGCCTCAAACTGAACTTCTCCTTGTTTGAGTACGGATGAATAAATCCTCTCTTGTAGTAAGGGATGTCCGCAGATTTCACTGCTCTTTCTGGCAATACGTTCTTGTCTGACATCAATCCAACAGCGCTCTTTTTGAAAGGGATAAGTTGGTAACACCACTTTGCGACGGTGTTGGTCTTGGAAAAACTCTTTCCAATTTATATTGACTCCGCGAACATACAATTGAGCTAAACTTTCCACTAAAGTGGATGATTGTGTATCAGGACGGATACTAGGTAGCCACGTCAGGCGTTTTTCCTCATCAACTAGGCAACTAGCTCCCATACCTAAGAGAATTGGTTTAGAACCGATTTCTACAAAGCATTCTATTCCCATCTTTTGTAGGGTATTCATGCCATCGGCAAATCTCACGGGCTGGCGAATATGACGAGTCCAATAATCTGATGTGGCGACATCGTCCGTTACTCGCTCGCCTGTGATATTAGATATCAGCGGTAATTTGGGTACAGAGTATATCACCTCCCCAGCAACTTGAGCAAAGGGCTTTAATACTGGCTCTATTAGCGGCGAATGGAAGGCATGAGAAACTGTTAGCTCATGGGTTTTGATCTGCTTGGTTTTCAACTCGGCGACGATCGCATCTATGGCCTTGCTATCACCGGAAATGACTATGCTCTGCGGGCCATTGATTGCGGCTATAGAAACTTGGCTGCTGTATGGCGCGATCGCTAATTCTATCAGGGCTTCAGTCGCCATAACGCTGACCATTTTGCCATGCGCTTCTTGTGGCAATTGCTGTATTAGTTGTCCGCGAGTTGCGATTAGCTTTAAGCCATCTTCCAAGCTAAACACCCCTGCCACACAAGCTGCGACATACTCGCCTACACTATGTCCCATAACAACATCCGGTAGGATGCCCCAGGATTTCCACAACTCGGCTAGAGCGTATTCAAAGGCAAAGATCGCGGGTTGTGTATAGACTGTGAGATCGATGATGTTTTCTGGTCGATCGGGATAAAGTATTGACAGCAATGGTCGGTCTAAATAAGAACGCAGTATTTCATCGCATCGCTGCAACGCTTGGCGAAAAGTAGGTTGCGTCTCATAAAGTTCGCGTCCCATATCAACGTATTGCGAACCTTGTCCGGTGAACAAGAAAGCGATTTTAGGCGTTGCTTGGTAAGCATCACCTTGGATTGTGCCTGTAATTTGTTTGCCCTTGATAAAAGCATCAAGCTGTTGGGAGATATTTGCTTTCGAGTTAGCAAAAATAGCTAACCGATTGGCAAAATGGGTGCGTCCAGCGGCGGCTGTATAGCAAATATTTGCTATAGAATCCTCTGTCTTGTCCAAGAAAGTTAAATAACGATGGACGAGATCGGTGAGAGCTTTTTCGTTCTTACCAGATAAAGTAAGTAGATGGTATAAAGGTTCAATTACCTCGGTAGAAGACTCAACTTGCGGTAGCGTTGGGGCTGCTTCAACAATTACATGAGCATTGGTTCCACTCATACCAAATGCACTTAGGCCTGCCAGTTTTGGTTCATGTTCTGGCCAAGGCATCAGCTCCGTTGCTACAGTAACTGGTAATTTCTGCCAAGGAATACGCGGATTAGGTTTATCAAAATGTAAGTTGGGGGGGATCTGGTTATGCTGAAGTGAAAGTACAACTTTCATTAAACTAGCTACACCTGCGGCTGCCCCTAAATGCCCCATATTGGTTTTCATCGATCCAATTACTAATGGATCTTGACGATCTTTACCTAATACTTTTGCTAAGGCTATAACTTCAATTGGGTCGCCTAAAGGCGTTCCGGTTCCGTGTGTCTCAACAAATTGCACCTGCTTAGGCTCAATGTGAGCGTTTTCTACAGCTTGGCGCAGCATTGCTTCCTGTGCGGCACTAGCAGGTGTTGTCAGGGTTAAACTGTACCCATCGTGATTGATGACTGTACCTCGGATCGTGGCTAAGATCGGATCGCGATCGCGAATAGCATCGGAGAGACGTTTGAGAATAACAACGCCACAACCCTCTCCTTGTACGAATCCATCTACTGAATCCGAGAAGGTTTTGCAGCGACCATCTTTAGCTAACACTTTCATCTGGCAGAAACCAACTGTCAGTTTCGGAGAGAGTAGGAGACTGACACCACCAGCTATAGCCAGATTGCACTCACCATCGTGCAGGGATTGACAGGCCAAATGGACGGAAACTAATGCTGAGGAACAAGCTGTATCAATTTGCATTGTTGGGCCATGCAAGTCCAATACATAGGCTATTCGCCCTGCTGATAGGCTTCGTAAATTGCTCAATGTCGGGTAAGCATTGATTTCACTAGGATTCACCATATAAAAGCGTTCGGCCGAGTAATCATCCCAGTGAATCCCGACAAATACACCTGTCTGGCTACCTGCTAAAGATGTGGGTGCAATTCCCGCGTTTTCCAGAGCTTCCCAACTTACTTCTAGTAGCAAACGTTGTTGAGGATCTAAGCTTGCTGCTTCTCGCGATGCCATCCGAAAAAATTCGGCATCAAACTGTTCTATCTCATCTGTATCTAAGAAAGCCGCAGAACGCACATAAAACTTGCCCGGTGCAGGATTAGGGTCATAGTATCTCTCTAGATCCCAACGAGAAGAGGGAATATCTGTGACAGCATTTACGCCATTACGCAACAGTTCCCAGAATGCTTCTGGGGTGTCGGCATTTCCTGGGAAACGGCATCCCATCCCAACGATCGCAATTGGTTCCTTCTGACGATTTTCCAGAATATCGGAATCATGGTTAGGATGAGTGATTTTGTTCATGATTGATTTTTTTGAGAAAGGTTAAGATTCTTGCAAATTAGGATAGACACGAAGGGTCAGAAAATTCTAATGTGGGGGTTGGAGTCAATTAGAAAGAAATGAGCGATTAAATCCTATGTTTACTTTTGTATCGGGGAATAATACCTTCTTAGTTCATACCTGTGACACCAATTTACCAAGTATATAAGCTTTGATATTGTCAATTGTTTCAAAGTTCTTCAATACAAGTTCTTCAGGTTCCCAAAATATTCCAAATTCTTCTTCGACAAAGCGCACCAACCGAAAGATATCCATTGAGTCTATGATTCGTTGCTCAATGATCTTTAAATTGTTGGTTAGAACCAAGTTTGTTTGGTCATAGGCCAACTCTTGAATAATAAACTCTTTGAGCATTTGTTCGACTTTTTCTTCTGTCATTGTATTGTTTCCTGTTATTTTATTAGTGTGCTTCTTGAGACAACTGAACTTTGTCTATCTTTCCGGTTGAAGTTTGGGGCAAGTTACTTCGGAACTCAAACAAATGGGGAACCATATATTTTGGAAGCCGTTCTGCACAAAACAACTTTAAAGCCTGTATTGAGACATCAGGCGGTTCCGAAGGAATCGCTCCTGCAAGTTTGTCACCACTACGTGCTACAACGATAGCCTTGATCCGGTTGCCAATTTCATTGTCGGGAATTGGAATTACTGCGGCTTCTTCGACTCCCGGATGGCTGTACAAAATGTTCTCTATCTCACCTAATTCAATGCGATAGCCACGACTCTTAATCATGCGATCGCGACGACCTAAAAAGATATAATTGCCATCCGGGGCTTGTTTGACCAGATCCCCCGTGCGGTAAATCATGTCAGATCCTAAACTACGATGCAAACTAAAGGGAACTCGAACTTGGGCACTTTTTTCAGGTAAATCCCAATAACCTGTCATCAATCCAGGTCCGCGCACGCAAAGCTCACCCACCTCACCTCTAACTACCAATTCATTACTTGTACTTAAGACAAAAACTTCAGTGTTAGCGCAGGCTTGACCAATTGGAAGTGATTCAGTTAGTTCAATATCAAGTGGTGGAACTTGGTAATAGGTACAGACATTCGTCTCAGTCGGACCATAGAGGTTATAATAGCAGGCATGGGGGATATGCACCATCAACTGACGCAAATATTTAATGGGAAAATTTTCACCCGCAAACAAAATGGTTCTTAGAGCGGGGAAAGTATGTTGTTCTAATTGACCATATAAGACCAAACTTGTGAGAATAGAGGGTACTGAATACCAGATAGAAATTTTTTCTTCGGCTATGAATTTGGCTAGATTAATTGGAAAGACTGATAAAGCAGGTGAGAGTAAAATAATTGTGCCCCCAGCTTTGATAGTTGTAAAGATATCAAAGATGGAAAGATCGAAATGTAACGGTGCATGATTGGAAACGCGGTCTTCTGCTGTGACCTGAAATGTGTCGTAGGCCCAATTCACAAAGGTAAGAGACGCTCGATGGTTAATCATAACCCCTTTCGGGACTCCTGTCGAGCCAGATGTATAAAGAATATAAGCCAAATCGTTTTCAATAAGATTTTGGTCTGGCGGTGGACTGCAAGGAGCTTGTAAAACCTCTGACCATTGGATAGTTTTCCCATACCACTGCGTTGCTCGATTTTCCTCATCTGCCAGAATCACACTGTTGAGACTCTGCAAATCTTCTAAGGAATTGGTTGCTAAAGCATCTATTTTTTGATTGGTCGAAATTAATGTCTCGATCTGACAGTTTTTAATGATAAAGGCAAGCCGCTTAATTGGAGCGTAAGGGTCTAGAGGTACATAAGTTGCACCGGCCTTTAAGATGCCAAAGATAGCAATAACAGCTTCAATTGACTTATCGAGGTAAATACCAACTCGGTCTCCCCGTTTTATACCTGCATAGAGCAAGGTATGTGCTAGTTGGTTACTTTTCTCGTCCAACTGACGATACGCGATCGTGTGTTCTTGTTGCTGTACGGCAACGCGATCGCTATGGCTGCGAGCGCTGCTTATTAACAGATGTTGCAGTAGATATGACATGATGACCCTGCTTTACAATCCCAAGAATTTAGCAATAACGACTCGTTGAATTTCCGAGGTGCCAGAGTAAAATTTACTAGCAATAGCATCTCGCAGCTCTCGTTCTAACTCTGTATTTGTTAAATAACCATAGGCACCGTGAATCTCGATTGCTTCTAGACACGATTGAACCCAAGCTTCGCTAATGTACAAGTTGGCCATAGAGGCTTCCAGAAGAGCCATCTGCTTATTTTCTTTCATCCAAGCAACTTTATATAAGTATGCCTTGGCGTTCTCCAACCGCAGCTTCATTTCCACTAACTTGTTGGCAACTAATTGAAATTTTCCAATCGCTTGACCAAATTGCTTATGGCTTCTAGCGTAACGAATAGACTGCTCCAACAGTCGTTCCATTGTTCCCACAGCAGCGGCTAGAATAAATCCCCGTTCCCACTCCATACTATGATTGAATATGGCTAGCCCTGTCCCTTCTTCACCTAAGCGATTTGCGGCAGATACCTCACAATTTTCTAACCTGAGTTCTGGCACTTCTGCTGTACGCATTCCCATTTTAGATATAGGCTTTGAGAGAATGAGACCAGGTGTATCTTTTTCGATCATAAAAGTCGTCAAACCCTCTTTCCCAAGAGATGGGTCTATGGTAGCAAAAATGATGAAAAGGTCTGCAATGGTTCCATTGGTTACATAGTGTTTGTATCCGTTGAGAATGTATTTATCTCCATCTTTTTGAGCCGTTGTCTTGAGACTATAGATATCAGACCCCGCTTGTGGCTCGGTGGCTGCGTGGGAAGCAATCCATCCTCCTCGACAAAGCAAGGGGAGATATTTTTCCTTTTGTTCTTCCGTCCCGAAGGTCAGCAGAGGCATTTCGCAAGCCCAGATATGGGCATTCATAGCAAATATCAATCCGTTATCCTTGCAGCCATATCCTAATCCTTGCAAAGCATAGGCTGTAGTGAGGATATCCAGTTCCTGTCCGCCATAACGTGCGGGGATCGGCCATCCGTGAACACCAAACTCGCTGCACTTTTGCCACGCATCACGATTAAATATTTCCTCTTTATCGTTTTTAATCAGATCGGATATCAATGACTGTTGGGCAAATTGAATAACCTTTTTTCTGAATTGAATTTGTTGACTGTTCCAGGCAAAATCCATCACACCCTCTGCAATTTAACTGATTTATCGGTTGTGTCCGCATATTAATTTTATTTTTCGTTGGTACTACCTCTTTAGATAAACCTAATTGTATTTCTTTAGATAGATGTTTGTCTAGAGCTAATTCTTAAACTTTTGTAAATTTAATTTAGATGCCGTAACTTGACTATTAAATCAATTAAGTTTTTGTTAAATTAGTAGCAAGCAATTTTTTTGCCTGTATCAGTCGGCTGCTTCATCGCAAACAGGATGGCTTGGCGCGATCGCATCGAGCTATTGCTATTAGCCGAGGAGCCGAACTGCACCAACTAGATTGCGTCATGCGATGCTCCACTTTGAGTACCCAAGGCGAACCTGTACACCAACTGGCGAGCGCACAATTCTATCAAAGTCCAAACTGCCCATCAAACTTTCGACTCTTGGCGGTTTTTGTGAGGGTGAGCGCAAGTCCTGCCTTCCAACTGTTCTCATCGCAGTCTTGCAAAAACCATAAAAACCATAAATTACTCAATTTTGACTCTTGTACGTCTATTTGACATGGCTTGCTATGCGACTAGCGCACTAATTAGAAGGATTGAAAAGGACAAATAAAGTCTAAGGAATGAAAAATAAATAACTTAATGAATTACTTAGGTTGGGGTACGGCTCGATAATTCCATTTGGGCAAGTATTCGTCAAAAACAATCTGCATAGTATTTTTGAAATTATCAGCCACCTTTCGACCAGTTTTATAAACTTTATTAAGGATGTTTACAGCTACAGATAGTCCAGTTTTTGTTTGAGTTATTTATTTTTCATTCCTAAATTACAAAAATTAATTAAAAAACCGCGAGAGTTTATTAACCTTTTTTAACATTTATTAAATTGGGAGGAAATAGTAGGTATAGGTAGTAATGAGGCGATATGGGAGTTATAAATAGTCTTTTAGCGTTTCAGATAGAAACTGCAACAAGAGTTGTCTATTTTCATTCAGGTAGAAGTGTCCACCTGGGAACATCTGTACTGAAAATGAGGAACGAGTGTACTCACCCCAAGGAGCAAGATAATGATGACTGGCTTCCTTATCTTCAAGACCACCCAAAGCAAAAATCGGACAATCAAGAGGTTCCACTTGGCAATGGATATATGTTTCTACTAAAGTCAGATCTGCTCGCAAAACAGGTAAGAACAATTCCATGAGTTCTTCATCTTTTAAGACTACATCTGGTATAGCAGAGTAAACTTTGGTTAATTTTTCAATAAATTCTGCATTAGGTAACAAATGAATGGGTGAATATATTTCAGGTAGGTTAGGAGCAGGGCGACCTGATACAAATAAATAAACTGGATTGACGTTTCTTTGCTGGAGTTTTCTAGCTAGGTCATAAGCAATTAGCGCTCCCATACTATGACCAAAGATCGCAAATGGCTTATCCAAATGTTGCAGAAAAACCTCCACTAATTTATCTGTCAGAATTTCAAGATTTGAAATTGGCTGTTCTCGGAGGCGATTTTCTCTTCCAGGTAGCTCAATCGCACAAAGCTCTACATTTGACGGCAATTCTCGAGGCCAAAGACGAAAAATTGATGTCCCACCTCCTGCATAGGGTAGGCAAAATAGGCGTAAATTGGCTTGTGGATTGGACTGGGGGCATTTAATCCAAAGATTAGGTATTTCTGTTTTCATAATAAATATTACCTTAAGGAAAATAAGCTTGTCTCTAATATAATATCTTAACAATGCCTTGTACGGTATAAAAATTAGGCTTGCGCTGTAAAAAAAGTGTTTATGCCAGCGAGCAAGATACCCGAGTGCAAGAGTTAAGATATTAATATCGGCGTTGGCTAGAGGATTGATATCAGAAAGTAGTATTTGTCTTAATAAAACTGGATTAAATCTGTAAATGCCACGCTTGTTCGCCAGAGTGATAGATTGCAAACGAGTGGTTGTTAGTATCCCTGGAAACAAGAGTGGCAAATTTTAATTCCGAAAATGAGG
The DNA here is from genome assembly GCF_000180455.1 of Kamptonema sp. PCC 6506. Taxonomy (NCBI): domain Bacteria; kingdom Bacillati; phylum Cyanobacteriota; class Cyanophyceae; order Oscillatoriales; family Microcoleaceae; genus Kamptonema; species Kamptonema sp. PCC 6506. The sequence continues at coordinate 1,673 of NZ_CACA01000369.1, read as the reverse complement.
CAGTTTAGCCATGCCTCTTAATCTACCATCAATGTGTAGCTGTTTTTTCCGGTAACGTTTGGAAATCCTGTGAACTGTTACTCTGGAAAGCGCTCCCAAGTTATAAAAGGAGTTTGTAGCTTGCCATCCATCATCTCCGGAGCATGAGTCAATACTAGCTTGCCCTCCTTAAAACTATAGATGCGTACTTGATTTGTACCCACATAATTTGGGAACAGGCTGACTTCAACACGATGAGTCACTTTACCATCTTGGAGTTCATATTTACCGCAATAGGTAATATATGTTTGTACTGCTTTTGCCTGTTCTTCTAACGTTCCTCCCAAAATGTCTCCTGATGGGAAATTAGGACGTTTATTTTTTGAAAAGGTTGCACACATATGTCCATCGGCAGAGTACATAAGGTAACCAAGAGAATCTTTTCCAAATGGATAAGTAACATTTCCCTGTGCATCCTTGTTTTCCCAGGATACGAGTCGCCAAGTTCCCACAAATTGTTTTTGTTGGGCTGTCAACTCACCCCGGGAAACCTTATAGGAAGAATGTTCCGGCCCGGAGGGGATGGAGCCTTGCTTAGGTGAATTTCCGTCCTGCTTTAAGTTAGTAGCACTTTGTTGAAGTGCAGAAGATTTCGATGCTTCAGCCTTAATTGCAGCCACACCATATGATGCAATTAAAGCGGCTGTTAAACCTCCAGAAAACCATTTAATAGAGCGCTGGATACGATTTTTTTTTGTTCCCGCTTTCTTGCGCTGTTCAATACTGGCATCAATCGACTCAGTAGAAATAGGATCCATAATTCATCCTCAATAATTTGGTAATTTTCCCAGGCATTATGCAGCAATGAGCCTCTGGGGAAATCAGATAGAGGCATAATGCTGTGGCTGGTGTGTTGCAAGATAATACCATAAAAACGTTCGCCGTGTCTACATCTAAAGTCAGGACATCCAAGAATTATCTTAGGGTAGCCTCAAAGGGTGACAAGCAAGTTGAAAGACCTACTTGGCAAGGAGTTGAGTTGATATGTCTTAAAAAGGCTCCTCACTTTGGCGATCGCTCCTTTTTTGGATTCACGTAGAGTCTATAATCCGTGTCACTAAGCTGGAGAAAAGTAGCTCGTAACAACAAATCAGAGGTGAGGTTAAAAGGTTGCCGCGCCTTTTCTGTGACTAACCGCAAAGCTTCAGTTTGGCGATCGCTTTCTGACGCTATTTCTTGAAGATTAATTAATGGCAGAGGTAAATAGCAACTTGGCTGAACGATCCGAATTGGTTGCCCATCGAAGACAGAAAAGTTGGTTCGCAGAATTTCGTGGCGTTCGATAATTTTGTTGAAACTTTGCTCTAATGCTAATCGATCGAACTAGGTAAATAAATCGTAAAGTGTTCGTTATAAAAAGGATTATCCGGTTCCACTTGTGCCAAAAACCACAACTGTTGTTCGCCAAAAGAGAGAGGCAAATTTTGGTTGCGAGAAATCACTTCGATTGGAAAAAGTTGTAACCTTGAGTTTGTTTGAAGTTCTGTTTCTATTTGCTGGGCTAATTCGGCTATTGTGGGTGCTTCAAAAAAAGAACGCAGAGACAATTCTATTTCAAGCGTATTTTGGATGCGAGAGATAAATCGAGCAGCTAGTAATACCATTTCCCTAAAAGTATGCTATAATAACAATAA
>NZ_CACA01000370.1:0-61676 GCF_000180455.1 Kamptonema sp. PCC 6506 | reverse complement strand
AGAAGGGAATAGAATCAATGGCTTCAGGAATTCAGAACCTTCTAATCGCCTTAGCGGTTGCTAGATTTGTCACTTGTGTTTGCTAAAACCCACAGATTTTCTTATCCGTGCATCCGTGCTGAGCCGAGCCGTGTTCGTGTCGTGCCGGGAAAATAACTGAGAACTTATATCTTTAAATACAGGTAGCTTGTTAGACAGACAGAAATTAAGATACTAGCTCTAGTCGTCAAGGCTAGACCAACCTCCCAGCCTCCTTAGTTACTCCTGGTTATAGAACTCAAAGCCTCTCAAGAGATGGATACAGGTTTAACCGAACCCGCAAATGTTACCCTCTAGACAAAAATTTTCATGGATTTAATAAAAATTATTTGCAATAAGTTCTTAACTATTAGGCAACAAACAGGCAGATATGTCAACTAGGCGTAGGGAAATTTTTAGAGAAAAGTATCCCCAGAGGTCTGCGCTAATGGACATTTCCCGCTTGTTTCGGCTATCCTAGAGAATTGTAAATATTTAATAAAGATTTAGAATTGCTAAAAATCTGGGTACAAGCCAACGATATAGAGCTACGATGCTCAGGGCTAGGGGCTAGGGAAGAAGGAATAGAATCATTTGAATTTAAGTAGGCAAACATCGGAATATGGGTAACTCACAAAAACGGCTCAACTTGGTAACAGGTTTTGACTATGAAATTTTAGAATCTCAAGAACGGATTGTTGTCCAGCAACGAACTGGGGAAATTAGAGAGCGTTTACAGCGCTCGGCCCAAGATATTTGGGAAATCGGTCAAAAGCTGGCGGATGTGCGATCGCGCCTCAAGCACGGTCAGTTCGATACCTGGTTAAAAGCTGAGTTTGGCTGGAGTCGGCGTACTGCTTATAACTTCATTAACGTTTACGAAGCCTTTCCCGAACGTGCAAACTTTGCACAGATTAATATTGCGACTTCGGCCCTCTACCTCTTAGCCGCACCATCAACTTCACAAGAACTCCGCGATGAAGTTCTGCAACGAGCAAAAGAAGGCGAACCCGTAACCTATAAGGAAATCCGCCAAGTCATCAAAGAAGAGAAGTCACAGTCTCCTGCTGTAGAAAAGCCCCAATCGCCAAAGCCAGAAATTGTGGCGCTCAAACCGAAGGCCTTGGTAGAAGCGGAGAACTCAGTTGTAGAAGTGACTGCGCTAGATGGCATTGCTGAATTGGAGGATGAAATCTGTAGGGGTAATGCCCCCGTGCTTACCCCGGAGAGTGGAGGGGCAACCACAGAGGGATTGCCCCTACAGACTCCTATTAACATTCAGCCCGGTTGGTATATGTTGGAGAAGCAACATCTACTGTTTTGTGGTGATACGGCTTCACCGAAATTTGTAGAACGGATACCGCAAGCGGCGCTGGCGATCGCAATTACTGGTGATGACTGGGATCATGATTGGCTGATCGAACGGGCAAAAACCGTAATTGTTTTTCCTGAATCCAGCCTCAAGGAGCAAATGCTCTCTAGCTTGCTGTCCATGTTTTCGACACCAGGAGAAGCTGTGATTTTCCCTTGGTTGCCGGACTCAACAATGCTAGCGATCGCCCATAAACTAGAAAGAAATATTTTTGCCGGAGATATGAGCCCAGAGAGATGCAGAAAAGCGATCGCCCATTCGCAACTCTTGGCTGAACCGATTAACCTGTAAAATTATCGGCTGTTGTAGTGAGGACTCAATTGAACAACAATCTGATTGAGTAATAGTGAAAGGCTTTGTAGTAAAAGTGTTTGGGCTGAGTGCAGGTAAAAATGATCTCCGGGAAACATCTCCAGCGAAAAAGTAGAGTTTGTCTGCTTTTGCCATGCTTCTAGGTCTTCAATACCAACTTTCCAATCTTCTAAGCCACCAAAAGCAGCGATCGGACAATCTAACGGCGATTCCTGCGAGTAGGCGTAAGTTTCAACCACAGCAAAATCCGCTCGTAGAGTAGGAAGCAGCAGTTCCATCAGTTCCGCGTTTTCTAGCACCGCTTTGGGAGTGCCATTATAACGGCACAATTCTCGGAGAAATTCTGGTTCTGGTAGAGCATGAATGGGAGGGTCGCGATCGGGAATTTGAGGAGCCCGATGACCGGACATAAACAAGTGAACTGGGCTTTGGTTATACTCTTTGCGGAGTCGTCGCGCCAGTTCAAAGCTCACCAATGCACCCATACTGTGACCGAAGAAAGCGAAAGGTTTGTTAAGGCTGGCGATCGTAAAAGCAAGAGTGTCAATTATAGGCTCGATCTCGGTAAAGGGAGTTTCCAGCAGTCGAAATCCACGTCCGGGAAGTTCGACCGGACAAACCTCCACCTCTGACGGTAGGTTTCCTGGAAAAGCACGGAAGTTCAAAGCCCCACCCCCCGCATAGTGAAAGCAAAATAGTCGCAATTTGGCTTCAGGATTAGGTTTCGGGTAGGTAATCCAAGAGTTTGCAGTTATGGTAGCGTTCATAAATTAATACTGTTGAAAGACTTGATGCAGCAAGGGTTTGAGTTTATCTGCCTCAAAAATATCTCTGCGGGCGATGCCTGCGGCTGACTCCGCCTACGCGACTTTTTCGGGTTTGGATAACGGAAAATAAGTATAGCAACCCGCAAGGCGATTAGGACGTTCTGATTTCCTGAAACCCTTGATGCTATTCCCTTCTTCCCCTAACCCATCTTCCCATCTTCCCATCTCCCCCCATCTTCCCCCTCTCCCCCATCTTCCCCATCTCCCCCATCTTCCCTCTTCCCTAGCCCCTACCTATATTTCTAGCGATTGCTGCCTATAATAATTATCAATAATCGCGTCAAGAAGCTGCAATCCTTTTCAATATTAAGGAACCTCGACGCTTAGCCGAGCGCAGCGAGAGAGGGGTTGTCACCCCGTCAGCTTGAATAGAAATCTCCGAAAAAGAATCTCAAACCCTTACCCTGTATGAATAAACATCTAAATCTGGTCGAGGTCTAATACGTAAAAATTCCCTACTCTTAATAAAACTTTACAATTTTTCCCTGAATTGGGCTTGCCAAGAATCGAGAATAGGTAATACAATTCATCTAGCTTATTGAAATAGGTTATCAACAAGAAAGCAAACGAAGTCAGTGCGGCTGATACAGGCTGTTCTTGTGGTTAACGATCGGTTCGCTGAAGTCAGGGCCTAGAAACCTAGAAACCGGGTTTTTTACGAAAATACTTCGTTCGATCCCGCAGATTCGGTAAAAACTCGGTTTCTTTGGTCGGTATTTAAGTCCAGTAAAAGCCATGAAAATTAAATCAAAACAGCACTCTCATCTATTCGATGAGAAGTCAAAAGGATCGTTTATTCCATGAGAAGTCAAAAGACGATGGATACACTGAAGGCAATACTGATTAATTTAGGTATTCCCGAAGAGTCCCTTCATCAAGACACTTTACTCCGGGCAAATTTACAACTTGACTCCGTTGAAACAGTACAAATTGCTGTGGAATTGAAACGAAGATTGGGGGTTAATCTGAAACTTGGAACCCGCCAAGATATGACATTAGCTCAAATCTGTAATGAGATTGAAACGGCGATGCCAGCCGAACATAAATAATGAGTATTTCCGCAAAATTACCTAGCATCTTTAACGTTGCAGCTTACTTCTTGGAAAGCAACCTAGCACAAGGACGTAGCGAGAAAGTAGCGTTTTACTATCAGGATTCGACTTATACTTATGCCCAATTAAACAGCTTTGTCCGACGTACAGCGAGATTATTATCTGATTTAGGATTGGCGCGAGAAAACCGGATAGCCATTCTTTTGTCAGACACTCCAGAATCAGTATTTGCTTTTTGGGCGGCAATTTTACTCGGTGCAGTACCAGTTCCGATCAATACGGCTTGTACGATTGATGACATCCACTATATTCTGCAAGATTCACGCGCCAAAATCTTGGTAACTAACCAAGAGTGGCAAGAAAAACTGACTCCCATCCAGTCTCATTGCTTGCAAAATATTCTCCTTGCAGACGGAGAAAAACCATTTTTATCTCTGCTTACTCAGCAGACAGACGAACAGCTATCTTACGCCGAAACATCTCGCGACGAACCTGCTTTTTGGCTTTACACTTCCGGTAGTACGGGTAAACCCAAAGGCGTAATTCACAACCACCAAAGTATGGTAGTTTGTGCAGAACTGTATGGTAAAGCTAAGCTAGGTTTGCATCAAGATGACATCACCTATTCAGTAGCTAAAATGCCTTTTGCCTACGGTTTAGGGAATAGTTTATATATGCCGATGGCAGTGGGTGCAGCGACAATCTTATCAGATGCTAATAATGCTTTTGATATCATCGCCGACATCGAACGCTACCGACCGACAATTTTATTTGGCATACCTAGCATATATGCCAGCATTCTCTCAGTACATGAAATTGCGCCTCTAAATACTTCCTCTTTAAGGTTGTGCTTATCAGCAGCCGAACAACTACCAAAAACTATTTGGTATAAGTGGCGAGACACTTACGGAATTGAGATTTATGAGGGGATTGGTACAACAGAATTGCTGCATATCTTTCTATCTAATGCAGAGGGAGAATGTCGTCCCGGTAGTTCTGGTCGTCCCCTTTCTGGTTATGATGTGCGAGTTGTTGATGAAAATGGTTTTCCGGTTCCAGCGGGAGAAATTGGCGACCTACAGGTGAGTGGAGAAAGTCTCATGCTGGGGTATTGGAATCGATTGCAGGAAACGCGACAAGCTCTTTACGGAAACGCGATGCGAACGGGGGATAAATATCTGCGCGATGCGGATGGTTATTTCTGGTTTATGGGACGTAAAGATGATTTCTTCAAAGTAAATGGGATGTGGGTGTCGCCATTTGAAGTAGAAGATATCTTGCTCCAACATGAAGGTGTTCTGGATGCGGCGGTAGTGCCAGAATGCGATCGCGGCGAACAATTAACTGAGATTATTGCTTACGTTAGCCTTAAACCAGGTTTTGATAAATCTCTCGATTTAGAAGAGAAGATTCGGCAATTAGCTAGGACTCGATTACCCCATTTTAAGGCTCCTAAAAAAATTCATTTTTTAGAAACATTACCGCGCACGCCAACCGGAAAGATTCATCGCAAATCATTGCTGAAAACCCATTAATGTTAACTTCCATCACCAAGGTTTTTACCCCATGTATCAGGTAGCAAGCAACTTATTAACTTATCATGAACTATTCGTACCGGGTCATAGAGATCCTCTGATTCTGTTGCAGAATCTATTAGATGCTGGGATTTTTTCTAACTACGTGATGTACAGAAGTGAGAACGAAGTACGTATTGCTGGGAATGCCTTAGCTGAAGTATCGGTAAGTTCTGAAACTGTTTCGATCGCCTGTATGGGTGAGATTAAGTCAGAACCGATTGTCGATCCGCTCAAGCAAGTAGAATTAGCCTTAGCATCTTTGCCAATTGAGAATTGGACTGCGTATGGTTACATTGGCTTTGATATGGCGCGTTTCTATTACTCCTACTCCAAGGCAATTGAACAACCTCTACTCTATTTTTTAGTTCCAGAAATAGAACTTTTGATCGCTCCTAGAGGAGTGCATATCAGAAGCATTAAGTCGCCAACAAAAGTTCTGGAAGCCTTATCAATAAATAGCGAATTGAGAGACTATGTAGCGACACCACCAGTTGTTGATTTTGCCGATAAAGAAGAGTATCAAAGCCAGGTTTCCGATCTGATTCAAGCCATCCAAAACGGCGATTTACATAAAGCGATTATTTCCCGTTCCGTAAAAGTGAAAGGGGAGATGGATTTACTGGGAACTTATATTTTAGGAGCAAAAAATAACAATTCAGCGCGATCTTATTGTTTGCACGTTGGCGAAGTAAGTGCTGTAGGCTTCAGTCCTGAAATTTTAATGGAAGTTAGTGCTGATGGTTTTGTCGTTACTAATCCCTTAGCGGGAACTAGACCCAGATCCGAAAATTTGGCAGAAGATTTACAATTAGAAAATGAGTTATTTACTGATGCTAAAGAAGTAAAAGAACACGCGCTTTCGATTTGGCTGGCGCAAAGTGAGATGGCTGAGGTTTGTCTCCCAGAAACGCTGCGAATTTTTGACTTCATGCAGGTGAAACAATACAGGTGCGTGCAGCATCTATCATCGCGAATTGGCGGTCAGCTAAAAGTAGAAAAAACTTTATGGGATGCTTTGAAAGTCTTATTTCCAGGTGTCACTGTATCGGGAATTGACAAACACAAAGCTATGCAATGGATCGAGATCCTAGAAAAAGAACCGCGAGGAATTTATGCTGGTGGTATTGGTTGGGTTAATAGTAGTGGGATGGCAGATATTGCGATTGCAATTCGATCCGCTTATCAATATGGCGATTGGGTTTACTTAAATGCTGGCGCAGGAATTGTGGCAGAATCTATTCCCGAAAATGAGTATGTGGAGTCTGTTAATAAGATGAATACGATGTTAACTAATTTAGTCTTGAAGGCTCCTTTGGCGGTTGAAACCGCTACTACACAAACGAAGTCCGCCTGCGCGGACTAAGAAATAAGGGGGATATTTAACTGCACTTTAGCGCAACTACTTACCTAAAAATCACTCCTAGTTTTAATGGTTATGATCAATCCTTCAGTCGGTATTCGATCGCTTGCACTCAGTTTTCCCAGCCTAATTCGGACAAATGATTATTGGTTGGAAAAGTTCCCTCATTTGTTTGCTGTAACTTCGTCAAGAAGAACGAGGTTATTTCAGTCTAATGAATTCACCTCTAATGATGACGAACTTGCTATCTGGTCGCAAGAAGTCGCACCATATTTATCAGACCCTTTTCGGGGTAATGTCGAGCGAAGAGTGTTGGGTGCAGGCGAGTCGTCCTTGATGCTGGAATGTCGCGCTGCTAAGGATGCGTTGGATGCAGCAAAACTTTCTACTGATGAAGTGGAATTGGCGATTGTTGCTTCTATTTTCCCAGAACAACTGGTTCCCGGTAATGCCTCTTACCTAGCAGGTGAATTGCAATTGCAATGTCCCGCTTGGAATCTGGAATCAACTTGTTCTAGTGCATTAATTGCGCTGCAAAATGCGCGTGCTTTGGTGCAAATGGGAGAGTATCGTAATGTTTTAGTTGTTGTCTCTCATATCGAATCTAACTCTATAGATGATGAAGATACTTTATCGTGGTCTATGGGAGACGGTGCTGGAGCTTTTGTGGTGGATTCGCTCAACTCTAATCAAGGAGTTTTAGGCAGTAAAATAATTAATACTGCTGCTACTTGTGGTGCGTATTTACACGAGTTAACAATCGACGCGCAAGGTAAGCCGGGAATGCGTACTCGGACGGGTGAGAATGCTAGCAGTTTCGCGGAAACAAGTGTGGAGTTTGTTCGTACTTGCTGTGAGGGGGCTGTAGCGGCGGCTGGCGTGAGTCTCGAACAAATTGACTTTTTTGCCTTCAATACTCCGACAGCGTGGTATGCGAGGCTGTGTGCTAGGGCTTTGGGTATAGATTTGGAGCGGACGATCGATCTTTATCCCTGGTATGCGAATATCGGTTCTGTATTTGCGATCGCTAATTTATACCATGCCGCTCTTGCAGGTAAAATTCGCGAAAACGACTTAGTTCTCGTTTACACCAATGGCGCGGCGGCAACGGCGGCGGCAACGGTAATGCGCTGGGGTGATGTAGCGCTAGGAAAGCCTCCTGCTCCTCCAATTAATGCTAATCGAGAAGAAGAAGAAAAGAGTACAGTCAATCTTTTTGGTGTTAACAAAGCTGTTCTATCCAAGGAAAAACTATTCGCTGCTGCACCAAGAGAACAGCAGCAAATATTGGAAAGCTATCTCATAGAATGGCTAACTAATTCTTTACAATTGCCTTTCGATCGTCTAAGTCCGCAGCATTCTCTGGCTTTACTGCTTGATTCCTTAATGGCTTTTGAACTCAGAAGTCGAATTGAGGCGGATCTACAAGTGCGAGTGCCAATAGAAAGATTCTTTGGTGATAACAACATCACTCAATTAGCCGAACTCGTACTTAATCAATTAGCTTTGGCGAGCTTAACGGCATCAGAATCGGTTTTTATTACCGAATTCAAAGCAGAGGAAGAAAGGGAAATATTAAGTATTTGATTTGAACCTCAAAAAAACGCTCGTCAATTGGTGCAATACTAACTTCAAGCTAAAAATATGAATCTACATTTACTCTTAAACACTTTATCTAACCAAGGCGTAAAACTTTCTACTGATGGAAGTTCCTTAGAAATTGATGCGCCGAAAGGAGCAATTACTCCAGAGTTGCGGAACTCATTAATTGAACATAAAGCCGAACTTATCCTGTTATTACGCCAGAACAGCATGAGTGCTAGTTCTACTTCTTTACCAGTAATTAACCCAGCACCAGACTTGCGCTACGAACCTTTTCCATTGACTGATATGCAGCACGCATTTTGGGTAGGGCGTAGTGGGGTATTAGACTTAGGAACTGTCGCCAATCATGGTTACTACGAAATTGAATGTCACGGTTTAGACTTGGAAAGATTGAACGCGGCTTTGCCCAAATTAATCGATCGCCACGATATGCTGAGGGCAATAGTATTACCCGATGGTCAGCAACAAGTTCTCAAACAAGTTCCTACATATCAAATGGAGATTTTGGATCTGAGAGAACACGAAAAAGAAGTTGTAATTTCTGAAATTGAAGCAATTCGCGATCGTCTATCCCATCAAGTTTTACCTGCTGACCAATGGCCTTTGTTTGAGTTTAGAGCAACGCGGTTAGATGGGGATATAATTCGGCTGCATATCAGCTATGATTTACAAGTATTTGATGCTTGGAGCTTGTTTCGTTTATTTGATGAATGGTTTCAACTGTATCAAAATCCCGATGCGATATTGCCACCGTTAGAGATAACATTTCGGGATTATGTTTTGGCAGAACAAGCGTTGCAAGATACAGAATTATATAGGCGATCGCACGAGTATTGGTTGAGTCGTCTGGATAGTCTATCTCTAGCACCGGATTTACCTCTCGCTAAAAATCCTAAAGAACTCAAAGAGCATCGCAACAGGCGCTATGAAAGCGGACTGGAACGAACTGATTGGCAACAGTTAAAGTTGCGATCGGCGCAAGCGGGTGTGACTCCTTCTGGGCTATTACTGGCCGCTTTTGCTGAAATTATCGCACTTTGGAGTAAAAGCCAAAAATTTACAATTAATCTGGCTTTATTTAATCGTCTACCGCTGCATTCTCAAGTGAATGATATTTTAGGAGACTTTACCTCTGTCACTCTTTTAGCAGTAGATAATTCCGCTTGCGAGTCGTTTATAGATCGAGCAATTCGCCTTCAGAAACAACTGTGGCAAGATTTAGAACATCGCTATTTTAGTGGAGTCAGCGTAACGCGGGAATTGGCTCGCAGAAGAGGCACAACTCCTAGCGCGATGCCGATTGTTTTTACCAGCACTCTTGGCTTTCGTTCTCTGGGACAGGAAACTTTAACCTTTAGTCATTTTGGCGAATTGGTATATGGAATTAGTCAAGCATCCCAAGCTTGGATGGATATTCAAGTTTGGGAAGAAAAAGAAACTTTGACATTTAATTGGGATGTCGTTGAAGAACTTTTCCCGGACGGTGCGATCGCAGATATGTTTGAATCATATTGCCGTTTTCTCAAGCAACTTGCTACTTCTCAATCTGCTTGGGTGGAAACGAATCGGCAACTTTTACCTCCGGCGCAATTAGCACAAAGAAATGCGATTAATGCTACAGATGCAGTGATTCCAGACGATTTACTACATAGTTTATTTGCCGCGCAAGTCCGGGATAGAGGAAGTGAAAAGGCAGTGATTTCATCAACACGAACTCTAACTTATCAGGAATTATTCGAGCGCTCGAATCAAGTCGGTCATCGACTGCGCCAATTAGGAGTTATACCCAATCGGTTAGTCGCGATAGTAATGGAAAAAGGATGGGAACAAATTGTCGCAGTTATGGGTATTTTAGCTGCCGGTGCTGCTTACGTTCCCATCGATCCCGGATTACCTGAAGAACGCTTATCTTATCTATTAGAAAATAGCGAAGTTGAGATCGTTCTAACTCAATCTTGGTTGAAAGAAAAGCTGACTTGGCGATCGGAAATTCAACTAATATGCGTAGATAATGAAGACTTAGCCGGAGAAAGTAAGCGATCGTTAGAGCCAGTTCAAACACCCGATGATTTAGCTTATGTTATCTATACTTCTGGGTCTACAGGATTGCCCAAAGGGGTGATGATTACTCATCGCAATGTGGCGAATGTTGTTGTTCATACAAATCAGCGTTTTAATGTTACTTCGCAAGACAGAATTTTAGCTTTGACCGCGCTCAATCACGATTTATCAGTTTATGATATCTTCGGTCTTTTGAGTGCTGGCGGTGCGATCGTTTTGCCGAATGCTGCTGCTGTGAAAGATCCCCGTCATTGGGTAGATTTAATGATAAGAGAAGGGGTGACATTATGGAACTCAGTTCCGGCGATGATGGAGATGTTGGTAGATTATGCAAATGAGGCAATTTTTAATAGCTTGCGCTTGGTAATATTAGGAGGAGATTGGCTACCGATTTCTTTGCCGAATCGCATAAAATACCTAGTACCAAATACCCAAATTCTGAGCATAGGCGGGCCGACTGAAACAACTATTTGGAATATTGGCTATCTCATTGAAAAAGTCGATCCAAATTGCAAGAGCATTCCCTACGGTCAACCGATGGCGAACTCGAAATATTATATTTTGAACGACGCTTTAGAAGACTGTCCGGTGTGGGTTCCGGGACAAATGTACTGTGCTGGAGTGCAGTTGGCAAAAGGCTACTGGCGCAATGAAGAAAAGACTCGCGACAGTTTTATTAATCATCCGCGCACGGGAGAACGTTTGTATCGGACAGGAGATTTAGGTTGTTATCATCCTGATGGCAACATTGAATTTTTAGGACGAGTTGATTTCCAGATTAAGATTCGGGGACACCGCATTGAAGTGGGAGAAATTGAGGCTGCTTTGACACAGCATCCTAATGTGAAAGCTTCGGTAGTTGCAGCAATTGGGGAACAGCATAAAGAGCAGTTGGTAGCATACCTTGTTTCCGACCGAAAACCAAACCCTACTATTGAAGAAATTAGAGAATTTCTTAAAAAGAAGTTACCCGATTACATGATGCCATCAGCTTTTACATTTCTTGATGCTTTACCCCTTTCTGCTAATGGGAAAGTAGACCGCCGTGCTATTCTTATTCAAGATAGTATTTTCCAAAAAGTAGAAGTTACTTACGTTCCCCCAAAAAGCGAAGTAGAACAAACAATTGCCACCGCTATCAAAGAGATTTTGGGATTAGAAAAGGTAGGCATAAACGATAATTTCTTTGATTTAGGAGGGAATTCATTAATGCTCACAAAAATTTACAGAAGGCTGCTAGATTTATTGCCAGACATGGTACAATCTATTGCATTAACTGATTTGTTTAAACACTCAACAATTAGTGCTTTAGCAAAGCGCTTAAACCCAAAATCAGTCTCCTCATTGCACGAGTCAAAAGCTGAAGCTGAAGAGAAAATCCAACAAGGGAAAAATCGGCTCCAGCAAAGATTTCAAAAATCCAGGCTAATGAATCTTTGAAGGTTATTTACTCCACTTCACGAGTGGAATAATAAGCATTGCCTTTATTTATGGTTAGGGATATTACCTAAGTGCTTACTTTAAATTTTTACGACAGATGAACGCAGATTTTAGGAGGAAAGAGAAGCTGATGAGTTATGAAAAAAATGGATTAGAAATTGCGATTGTAGGTATGTCTGGAAGATTTCCAGGGAGTAAAAGTCTTGATGACTTTTGGGAGAATTTGAAAGCTGGAGTAAATTTAACTTCAACCTTTCCAAATTCAAGACCAAGTAAATTAGGCGATCGCACAACAAAAGTAGGCTCCGTTCTTGAGGATATAGAATTATTCGATGCTTCTTTCTTTGGCTTTAATCCTAGAGAAGCAGAAACGATGGACCCCCAACACAAAATGTTTTTAGAGTGTGCTTGGGAAGCGTTAGAAAACGCTGGCTATGACTCCGAAATCGAACAAAGACCGATCGGCGTTTATGCAGGAACGGGAATTAGCACTTACTTGCTTTATAACCTTCATCCCAACCGAGAATTGATGGATTCAATGAGTTTCTTGCAAACTCTGGTTGGAGTCGATAAGGATTACGTTCCTACTCGCGTCTCCTACAAATTGAATCTGAAAGGGCCGAGTGTTAGTGTAGGAACAGCTTGTTCTAGTTCATTAGTGGCAGTTCATTTAGCTTGTCAAAGCTTATTAAGTGGCGAATGCGATATGGCTTTGGCGGCTGGTGTTGCTGTCAAAGTTCCTCAAAACGAACTAACACTATCGCCCGAAGAAATTATTTCTCCTGATGGCAAGTGCAGAGCTTTTGATGCCAAAGCAAACGGTACAATTGGCGGTAACGGCATTGGAGTAGTTGTTCTCAAGCGGTTGGATGATGCGATCGCAGATAGAGATTGCATTTATGCTGTTATTAAAGGGTCGGCTATTAATAATGATGGTGGATTAAAAGTTGGCTATACTGCTCCCAGTGAAGAGGGTCAATCGAAGGTAATTCGATCGGCTCAAATGATGGCGGAAGTCGAGCCAGAAACGATCTCTTATATAGAAGCTCACGGAACGGGAACTCCTTTAGGCGATCCGATTGAAATCGCGGCGCTGACACAAGCTTTTCGAGTTACTACTGATAAGAAAGGTTACTGTGCAATTGGCTCAGTCAAAACAAATGTCGGGCATTTAGATGCTGCTGCTGGAATTACGGGTTTAATCAAAACAGTTCTATCACTCCACCATAAATTACTGCCTCCCAGTATCAATTTCGAGACACCAAATCCGCAGATAGACTTTGAGAATAGTCCGTTTTATGTTAACAGTAAACTTTCGGAATGGAAAGCTAACAGTAATCCTCGCCGTGCTGGAGTAAGTTCTTTTGGGATTGGGGGAACTAATGCTCATCTAATTCTTGAAGAAGCTCCTACACCAACAGTATCTAGTCCTGCTCGCGCCCAACAATTATTAATACTTTCAGCTAAAACTAATTCGGGATTAGACACAGCTACAACTAATTTAGTTAACTATTTAGAGCAGTATTCTGAGGCTAATATTGCCGATGTAGCTTATACTCTGCAAGTTGGTCGTCGAGGATTCAATTATCGCCGAACGATCGTAGTAGATAACCTTGAAGATGCAGTAAAAACTCTCAAATCGAACAATCCCCAGCGAGTATTTACTAATTTTACGGAATCAAGCGATCGCCCCATCGTTTTCATGTTTACAGGACAAGGAGCGCAATATGTCAATATGGCGCGGGAACTTTATCAAAGCGAATTAATATTTCGAGAAGAGTGCGATCGCTGTTTTAAATTCCTTCAACCCCATTTAGGTTTAGATTTGTGCCAGTTGATTTATCCAAGTAAGAAAGACACCGAAAAAGCAACACAAAAATTACAGCAAACTGCTATTACTCAACCAGCACTATTTGTTATTGAATACGCGATCGCTAAATTATTGATATCCTGGGGAGTACAACCCCAATCGATAATCGGTCACAGTATTGGCGAATATGTAGCGGCTTGCCTAGCTGGTGTGTTCTCTCTCGAAGATGCTTTATTACTGGTAGCTACTCGCGGAAAAATGATGCAGCAGTTACCTGACGGGGGGATGATTTCAGTAAGTCTATCTGCGGAAAAAATAGAAGTATTTTTGAATAAAAACCTCTCTCTAGCCGCAAGTAATAGTCCATCTTTGAGCGTGGTTTCAGGAACGAAAGAAGCCATAAGTCAACTCGAATATAAACTAGCAGAAAAGGGGATAGAATATCGCCAATTGCATACCTCTCATGCGTTTCATTCCGCAATGATGGATTCGATTATCAAACCGTTTATAGTGGCAGTTCAAAAAGTAAAACTTAATCCTCCTCAAATTCCCTTTATATCTAACCTTACTGGTACTTGGATTACCACTGCTGAAGCTACCGATCCGAATTATTGGGCGCGACATTTGCGGGAAACCGTGCGATTTTCAGAAGGAATTTCTGAGTTGATTAAAGACGATCAACTCATTTTCCTCGAAGTTGCGCCGGGACGTACATTAACTACGCTGACTAAACAGCAAGCATCTGGACGAATCGTACTTTCTTCGCTTCCTCATCCCAAGGATAAAGAGTCAGATTTAGGATTTTTACTGAATACTCTGGGTAGACTTTGGCTAGCAGGAGTGCGCGTAGATTGGTCGGGATTTTATGCAGATGAAAAACGCTTTAGCGAAGCTGTCCGCAGGAATCGCATCCCCCTACCAACTTATCCTTTTGAGCGCCAACGTTATTGGATCGATCCTCCACAGGAATCAGCTAGTAATCGTCAAATAACGTTGGATCAAAAACCCGATATTGCAGATTGGTTTTATATTCCATCGTGGAAACGTTCTCTGCTCTCAGCGCCTAAATCGAATACCATACAAGTTCAGTCATGCTATTTGGTATTTATCGATGAATGCGGTTTGGGACTCGAATTATTGAAACGATTGGAACGGCAAAATCAAGAAGTGATTACCGTCAAAATTGGGTCAGAATTTTCCAATTTTGGGGAAGATATCTATACTGTTAATCCTCAACAACCCAATGATTACAAAGCTTTAGTTAAAGCACTTTTTGAGCGAGAGAAGATTCCCAAAACAATCGCGCATTTGTGGACTGTTACAAAAGACAGTAAATTAGACTGGGAACTGATAGATAAAGCTCAAGAAAAAGGATTTTATAGTCTACTATTTCTAGCACAAGCATTGGGTGAAGAAAATTTAAGTGATGAGTTGCAAATTGTCGTTATTTCTAATAACCTACAAGAAGTAACTGGAGATGAATTACTCTGTCCAGAAAAAGCAACTTTGCTGGGAACTGTGAAAGCGATCGCGCAAGAATATCCACAGATCAATTGTCGCAGCATTGATGTTGTACTTCCACCTTCGGGAAGTTGGCAAGAAAAACTTCTAGAACAATTATTCACAGAAATAATAGCTGACTCTTCTGATTCGATCGTTGCTTATCGTGGTAATAATCGCTGGTTACAAACTTTTGAACCAGTTAAACTAAATGAAGCACGAGAAGAAACACCAGTTTTGAGGGAAGGAGGAGTTTATTTAATTACAGGTGGACTGGGGGGAATTGGTCTTGTTTTAGCAGAGAATTTGGCGAAAACTGTCAAAGCAAAACTTGTTTTAGTAGGACGTTCTGCGTTTCCCGATCGCAACGAGCGATCGCAATGGTTAGCTACTCACAATGAGCAAGATAACATTAGCCGCAAGATTCGCAAACTACTCGAATTTGAAGAGTCTGGCGCAAAGATTTTGGTAGCTACTGCTGATGTTACTAACTTAGAACAAATGCAGGTTGCGATCGCTCTTGCTCAGAAACAATTTGGTCACATTGATGGCGTTATTCACGCTGCCGGAGTCCCTGGAGGCGGTGTAATTCAACGCAAAACGCGGGAGGAAGCTGAACGTATTTTAGCTCCTAAAGTAAAAGGTACTTTGGTGCTCGATCTTCTACTCAAAGATGTAGAGTTAGATTTCTTTGTTTTGTTTTCTTCTCTTGCTTCGGTAATAGGTGGAGTTGGACAGGTAGATTATGCAGGAGCTAATGCTTTTCTGGATGCTTTTTCTCACTATAAAAACTCTACAAATGGCACGTTCACCACTTGTATTAACTGGGATGCTTGGCAAGAAGTGGGAATGGCAGCTTCAGCGGTGAAACAGTTCTCTCTAACTCCCGATATTTCTCAACAAAAATTAAGAGCAGTAGAACATCCTTTGTTTGAAAACTCTTTAGTTGACAGTTCGGAAAAAGAAATATATATTTCCAAGTTTAATGTCGGCAATCTTTGGGTTTTAAGCGAACACCGATTCAAAGGAAAAGCCATACTTCCCGGAACAGCCTACTTGGAAATGGCGAGAGTGGCTGGGGAAATTCACGCTAATAATAGAAATGTTGAATTGCGACAAGTCTATTTTCTGTCTCCTTTAATCGTAGAAGAGGATGAGGAAAAAGAAGTTCACACAATTCTGACCAAAAAAGAAGATAGTTTCGAGTTTGTGATGATGAGCAAATCTAAGTCTACGTCAGATGAATGGCAGAAACATACTATCGGGGAAATAGCTTACAACAAGTTAGAAACATCTGAAAATTTTAATATTCAAGAAATAAAAGGAGAGTGTAGGGATCGAGAAATAATCGTTAGCAATCAAAAGGATAAAAACCCAAAAGGAGCTATCGAGTTTGGAGCCAGGTGGAACAACTGTAAATGGATAAAAATGGGAAACAACAAAGGATTAGCATTTCTAGAATTACCGAAAGAATTCATACCCGATCTGAATTCATATAAACTGCATCCAGCTTTATTGGACTATGCCACAGGATTTATGATGATGCAATTAAAAGATGAAGGGGCGACTTACTTACCTTTTTCTTATAAAGCATTACAGATTCAAGGAGATTTATCCGGTCGGATATATAGTTACATCAGGTTGATAGAAAATAAGCAATCTCAAAAAGAAACGCTGAAATTTAATATTACGATTTTGGATGAAATGGGTACGATATTGATGGAGATTGAAGAATATACTTTGAGGTGTTTAAATGAAAACATTTAATGATACGAGCGAGAGCGATCGCCTAAACCAAACTGCCGCCAGTTCTGAAAGCCAAAACGTCTATTTAACTATCTCCTCTCCTGGCTTATTAGATACTCTGACATTTCGTCCTATTCCGCGTCAAAAGCCCGGTGTAGGTGAAGTAGAAATTGAGGTGAGCGCAACTGGACTTAACTTTAAGGAAGTGCTTCTTGCCCTCGGTTTAGTTCCCGTTCCAAATGATTTTAATTTCAAGTTTGGACTTGAATGCGTCGGCAAAATAACGGCTTTGGGAGAAGGAGTTGAAAGCTTGGCAATTGGAGATGAAGTAATTGCTTTTGGTACTTCATGCTTTAGCCGATTTATTACCACTTCTGCTCAGTTAGTAGCGTCAAAACCAGCACATCTCAGTTTAGAAGAAGCGGCGACAATTCCAGTTGCTTTCGTAACCGCTTATTATGCTCTAATTAAATTGGGCAAATTGCGTCAGGGTGAAAGAATTTTGATTCATTCAGCCGCTGGCGGTGTGGGAATGGCTGCCGTACAAATTGCTCAGTGGATAGGGGCGGAAATCTTCGCTACGGCGGGCAATGATGAAAAACGAGAATTTTTGCGATCGCTCGGCATTCAACAAGTAATGGATTCCAGGTCTTTGACTTTTGCTGATGAAGTGATGAAACGCACTGAAGGCAAAGGCGTAGATGTAGTTTTGAACTCATTAGGAGGCGAATTTATAGCAAAAAGTCTTGCGGTTTTAGGACGTTACGGACGGTTCTTAGAAATCGGTCAACGCGATATCCTTAATAATAGCCAATTAGGTCTGCAACCTTTTGAAAAACGGTTATCATTTTTTGCGATTCAAGTAGAGCCTGAACTACCTAATTTCAGCGAACTTTGGCGAGAAGTAGTGAAACACTTTAACAATAAAAATTTCACTCCCCTACCTCATCAAGTCTTTCCCATTTCAGAAATAGTTCGCGCCTTTGAATACATGACCGCAGCCAAACACATTGGAAAAATTGTGATATCATGGCAGGATAAAAGGGAAGTAGAAGTGGAAAAAAATAACGTATTAACTTCTCCCAGTCCCCAGTTTTTTGCAAAAGCTTTGCCAATAAAATTTATCGAAAATGGATTGTTACCGTCAGAAGGTATCAACGTTTTCAGACGAATTTTAGAGAGTAAACTGCCCCAAGTTTTAGTATCAACTCGCGATTTAACTACCTTAATCGCTCGGCATAATTCAGATAGCATACTAAGTTTCTCAGAAACCGGAGAAAAGGCTAATTTATCCCAAGCAATACACCCCCGACCAGAACTAAGTAATGCTTATATACCTCCCCTAAATGAGCTTGAAGAAACCATCGCCAACATTTGGCAAAAGTTTCTAGGTGTTAAGCAAGTGGGTATCTATGACAACTTTTTTGAATTAGGCGGACATTCCTTATTAGCCACCCAAGTTATTGCTCAGATGCGCCTAGCCATCAAGATGGATTTGCCATTAAGCATCCTGTTTGATGCACCCACTATCGCTGAAATTTCCCAGTACATTGAGAAGATTCGCTTGACTACTAAAAAATTCCAAGCGCCTATTAATACTGAATTAGATGACAGAATGGAGATCGAATTATGAAACCATCAATTGACGAATTTTTATTCAACCTCAGCGAACTCGGTATCAAACTTTGGGTAGATAACGATCGCCTGCGCTGCAATGCTCCGAAAGAAATGTTGACATCTACTTTGCGCGAACAATTGACCGATCGCAAAACTGAAATCCTGACATTTCTAAATAAATTTAGCGAATATTCCAGTATTCAAGACCAAACATTGCCTTTAATTTCACCAGACCTAAAAAATCGCTATCAGCCTTTCCCGCTCAATGATATGCAGCAGGCTTACTGGCTCGGCAGAACTGATTCTTTTGATATGGGAAATGTGTCGATCCACAGCTATACAGAAATCGAGATCGTCGATCTAAATATAGATCGATTAAATTTAGCTTGGCAGCAGTTGATTAACCGTCACGATATGCTGCGAGCGATCGTTTTGCCGGATGGACAGCAGCAAATTTTGCCGCAAGTACCACCTTATGAAATTCAGGTATTAGATCTGCGGGGAAAAGATGTTGAGGCTGTAGCTTTTCAAATAGAAATGATTCGCGATCGCCTCTCGCACCAAATGTTACCTCTCGAACAGTGGCCTCAATTTGAAATCCTCGCATCTCGATTAGATGAACATAGCAGCAGGCTTCATCTCAGCATTGATGGATGGTGTCTTGATGGTAGGAGTTTACAGCTTTTATTCCGAGAGTTAAAAGAACTCTACGACAAGAGCGATCAACACTTACCTCCTCTAGAACTTTCATTCCGAGACTACGTTTTGGCTGCGATCGCTCTCGAAAATTCACCTATCTATGAAAAATCTTTAAAATATTGGCTATCTCGTATTCCTACGTTACCGCCAGCACCGGAATTACCACTAGCACAAAATCCTAGCAATCTCAAAAACCCTCGATTTGTTAGTCTCAAATATAAATTAGAAGCTCAAGTGGTACAAAGACTAACAAATCGAGCGGCTAAAGGCAGTTTAACCTTAGCTGGAACCTTGCTTGCTGTCTACGCGGAAGTGATAGGACGCTGGAGTAAAAGCCAGAGATTTACTATCAACGTACCGCGATTCAATCGCCTACCATTGCATCCTCAAGTCAACGATATTATGGGAGAATTGGTATCATTTACTCTCCTAGAAATAGATAACTCAGGAAATGAATCATTTGAAGCGCGATCGCAGCGTATTCAGTCGCAACTTTGGCAGGATTTAGAACACGATTATGTAACTGGAGTGCGAGTCCTGCGCGAATTAGCTAAAGTTCAAGGCAAAGCCGGAGGAGTCGCAATGCCGATCGTATTTACGACTACTCCTCAAGATGTGGATGGTAATAATGCGAGCGGAGATATTCCTCTGGGAAAAGTTGTTTATAATGTCTACCAAACTCCGCAAATCTGGATAGATAATATCTATTTTGTGGAGGCGGATGGCTCTCTAACCTACACTTGGCAAGTCGTAGACGAGCTATTCCCCGCAGGGATGATAAATGATATGTTCGAGGCAGCTTGTCATCTCCTGCAACGCTTAGCTAATGAAGAGAATACTTGGCAAGAAACAGCGCCAAAATTAATACCATCCGCACAATTAGAGCAACGTGCAGCCATCAACAATACTGCGGCTGAAGTATCAGATAGCTTACTCCACAGTTTGTTTGCAACTCAAGTTAAACAGCGACCAGAAAAAACGGCTGTGGTAACTTCCACTAGCAGCTTAAGTTATCAAGAATTATTCGATCGCTCCAATCAAGTCGGTCATCGACTACGCCAATTAGGAGTTCTTCCTAATAAGCTAGTCGCCATAGTAATGGAGAAAGGGTGGGAACAAATTGTCGCAGTTATGGGCATTTTAGCTGCCGGTGCTGCTTACGTTCCCATTGACCCAGGATTGCCTAAAGAACGCTTATTTTATCTCCTCGAAAACAGCCAAGTTGAAATTGTTTTAACTCAATCTTGGTTAAAAGAAAAACTTGCTTGGCGTGAAGGAATTCAACTACTATGTTTAGATAATGAAGACTTAGCCAAAGAAAGCAAGCAACCGTTAGAATCAGTTCAAAAACCAGGCGATTTAGCTTATGTAATTTACACCTCTGGTTCGACTGGCAAACCCAAAGGAGTGATGATTACTCATCGCAACGTGATAAATGTGGTTATCCACACCAATAGACGCTTTAATGTCAGTTACCAAGACTCTATCCTAGCTGTAACCGCACTCAATCACGACTTATCTGTTTATGACATTTTTGGGCTTTTAAGTGCTGGCGGTAGCATTGTCATGCCAGATGCTGAAGCGGTAAAAGATCCCTCTCATTGGGTAGATTTAATGTTGCGAGAAAGAGTGACTTTATGGAATTCAGTTCCGGCGATGATGGAGATGTTAGTTAGCTATGTCGAACAGCAATCTGCAACTATTCCTTTAAGTTTGCGTTTGGCAATTTTAGGTGGAGATTGGCTCCCGATTTCTTTGCCAGAGCGACTAAAATCTTTACTGCCAAATATCCAAATCCTTAGTATTGGCGGCCCGACTGAAACTACAATTTGGAACATCGGTTATCTCATCGAAAACACCGATCCAAACTGGAAGAGTATCCCTTACGGTCAACCGATGGCTAACGCCAAATATTACATTTTGAACGAATCTTTAGAAGATTGTCCGGTGTGGGTTCCCGGTCAAATGTACTGTGCTGGCGTACAATTAGCAAAAGGTTACTGGCAAGATGAAGAAAAGACTAAAACTAATTTCATCACTCATCCGCGCACGGGAGAACGGATTTACCGCACGGGAGATTTAGGTCGCTATTTACCAGATAGCAACATCGAGTTTTTAGGACGAGTAGACTTTCAAATTAAAATTCGAGGACAGCGCATTGAAACCGGAGAAATTGAGGCGGCTTTAACCCAACATCCCAATGTAAAAGCTTCTGTAGTTACAGTTGTGGGTAATGAGTCTAACCAGCAGCGCTTGGTGGCTTACATCGTTCCCAAACAGAAAAATTCTACCGAAAATAAGCTGTCTGAAGCTTATGAGCCAGGTCAACTTGAAGGAGTATTGATCGATCCGGTAGAACGCATTGAATTTAAGTTAAAACAACTAGGATTGAGACAGATTCCACCCACTCAACACAGTATTGAGTTGCCAAAACCTGAGTTTGATGAAATTATCAAACAGGCTTATTTGCAGCGTCAGAGTTATCGGCAATTTTTAGATAAAGCCATTTCTTTGAAACAGTTAGGTGAGTTTTTAAGCTGCCTACTACCAATAACGCTGGATAGTTCCCCGTTACCTAAATATCGCTATGCTTCCGCTGGTGGTCTCTATCCCGTGCAGGTATATTTGTATGTTAAACCCAATCGAGTGGAAGGGTTAGAAAGTGGATTTTACTATTACAATCCTACTTATCACCGTTTGGTATTTTTGAGTGCTGCTAGTGATATTAACAACAGGATATATCAAAAAAATCAGCTAATTTTTGAGGAAGCGGCTTTTTCCCTATTTTTGATCGGACAACTGAGTGCGATCGCGCCGATGTATGGAGAAGTGACGCGAGATTTTTGTATGCTGGAGGCGGGTTATATCAGTCAATTACTAATGGAAACCGCGCCAAAATATGAAATCGGTTTGTGTCCTATTGGTTCTATAGAATTTGAACAATTGCGAGATTTATTGGCGATCGAATCGAGTCAAATTTTACTTCACAATATGGTAGGTGGAGGAATAGATCCAAGTTGGACTAAGCAATGGTTGGAGGAAAAGCCTGCAACATTTGACAATCATCACTCAGAATCATTAAATGATGAATTACGCGATTTCTTGCAGCAGAAACTTCCCGAATATATGATACCTTCTGCTTATGTGCTACTAGACGCATTACCATTAACACGGAATGGTAAAGTCGATCGCCTCGCCTTGTCTGCGCTAGAAAGTCTCGTTCCCCAACAGAGTGCGGCTTACGTTGAACCAGTAACAGATTCCGAACAACTCATTGCAGGGGTTTGGCAACAGATACTTCAACTGGAAAAAATAGGAATTAATGACAATTTTTTTGAGTTGGGAGGTAATTCGTTGCTCATGGTCAAGACTCAACTCAAATTGCAAGAAATATTGGGTAAAAAAATACCGATCGTTGATATGTTTAAAGCCCCAACTATTTCTTCTTTGATCAAATACTTAAATCAAAACGAAACTACAAAAACCTCGACAGAACAAGGTCAAGAGCGAGGCTCAATACGGAGCGATCGCCAAACATTACGAAGTCAAAAACAACAATCCAGACAGAAGCATCGGGGGCAGAAAGTTTAGATTTTGTAGTTGGGACTTTCAATTGCTAATAGTCAATAATCAAAGGAGTTAGAATTAGATGAGCGCAGTGGATTTACAGAATGATATAAATGGGTCGGAAATAGCCATTATCGGAATGGCCGGTCGTTTCCCTGGCGCAAAAAATATCGAGGTTTTCTGGCAGAATCTGCGAGAAGGTATAGAGTCAGTTGAATTTTATTCAGATGAAGAACTACTCTCTTCAGGTGTAGATTCAACTTCGCTGAACAACCCTAATTACGTCAAAGCTAATGCCGTCCTGTCAGACGTTGAAGGATTTGATGCTGAGTTTTTCGGCTTCAGTCCGAAAGAAGCTGAAATTTTAGATCCCCAGCATCGATTATTTATCGAATCTGCTTGGGAAGCACTCGAAAATGCAGGTTACAATTCGGAAACTTATCAAGGTTCGATCGGTGTTTACGCAGGTTCAGAAACTAATACTTATCTGCTCAACAATATCTATCCTAATTTTGGTCTGTCAGATTTACAAACGCTGCTAGGAAATGATAAAGATTATCTATCTTCTAGAGTTTCTTATAAGTTGAATCTCAAAGGACCGAGTGTCAGCGTTCAAACCGCTTGTTCTACTTCATTGGTGGCTATTCATATCGCTTGCCAAAGTTTATTGAATGGTGAATGCGATATATCTTTGGCGGGTGGCGTTACAGTTCGCGTTCCACAAAAGACGGGATATTTATATCAAGAAGAAGGAATTGCTTCTCCCGATGGACACTGCCGAAGTTTTGATGCTAAAGCGCGGGGAAGTATTTTCGGTAGCGGTGTAGGAGTTGTGGTTCTCAAGCGGTTGGATGATGCGATCGCAGATGGAGATTCCATTCATGCAATTATCAAAGGTTCGGCAATTAATAATGACGGCGCGTTGAAAGCTGGCTATACTGCTCCGAGTCCAGATGGTCAATCAGCAGTAATTTCCGAAGCTCAAGCGATCGCGGGAATTGAACCTGAAACAATAAATTATATTGAAGCTCACGGCAGTGGAACACCTTTAGGAGATCCGATCGAAATTGCCGCGCTAACACAAGTTTTTGAAAGTCGGACTACACAAAAAAGTTTCTGTGCAGTTGGTTCCGTTAAAACTAATTTCGGACATCTCGGTGCTGCTGCTGGCGTAGCAGGTTTAATTAAAACAGTTTTAGCTATCAAACATCAGTTAATTCCACCGAGTTTGCATTTTGAAAAACCCAATTCTAAGATTGATTTTGCTAACAGTCCGTTTTACGTCAACACCAAACTTTCACAGTGGAAAACGCACCTAAACCCTCGCCGCGCTGGGGTTAGTTCTTTAGGAATTGGAGGTACGAATGCTCACGTAATTCTCGAAGAAGCGCCACCTGCTAAAACTTCTGAAACATCTCGTACTTGGCAATTATTGATGTTATCTGCTAAAACTAACTCGGCTTTGGAAACGGCGACGGTAAATTTAGCGGAACACTTAAAACAACATCCCGATCTCAACTTAGCTGATGTCGCTTACACTCTACAAGTTGGTCGTCGAGCTTTTGAGCATCGGCGAACGGTGGTTTGCAAAGATATTCAAGATGCGATCGCAGCACTTCAAAATCCCAAACTAGTTCTCAATAATATTCAGGATGGAATGGAACGTCCAGTCGCTTTTATGTTTACAGGACTGGGAACTCAATATGTCAATATGGGTTGGGAATTATACCAAGTTGAACCGACATTTCAAGAGACAGTCGATCGCTGTTGCCAATTTCTCAAACCTCTGCTGGGGTTAGATTTGCGAGATGTAATGTATCGCGATCGCAACGCTCCAAAAACTACCTCTCCATCAGGTTTCGATCTGCGAAAAATGCTCGGTCGTGGCGAACAACAGGCGGATGAAACTACTCAAAAACTCAATCAAACTCATCTCACTCAACCTGCTATTTTTGTAATCGAATATGCTTTAGCTCAGTTGTGGATTTCCTGGGGAATTCATCCTGTAGCAACTATCGGTTACAGCATCGGTGAATATGTCGCCGCAACGATAGCAGAAGTTTTATCTCTGGAAGATGCTCTTACTCTCGTCGCCAAAAGAGCGCAGATGATTCAAGAGTTACCAAATGGAGGGATGTTGGCGGTTCCTTTAGGTGAGGAAAAAGTGCGCCCTTTGCTGAATAAAAATCTCTCTTTATCTGCAATTAATGGTGCTGCTTTTTGCGTAGTAGCGGGAACTACAAACGCTATAGACGAATTGGCTACTCAACTAACTGAAAAAGGTTTAGCTTGTCGGCGCTTGCAAAGTTCCCATGCTTTCCATTCTCAGATGATGGAAGCGATCGCTGAATCTTTTACCGAATTAGTGAAAACTGTCAATCTTCAAGCACCAAAAATTCCTTATATATCAAACGTTACGGGAACTTGGATTACTGCCGAACAAGCTACCGATCCTAATTATTGGACTCAGCATTTGTGTCAACCCGTGTTATTTGCTGATGGGATGCAAGAGTTGTGGAAAAAACACAAACCGATTCTATTAGAAGTAGGGCCAGGACAGACATTGTGCAGCTTAGGCTTACAGTGTTTAGAAAATGTTGCGATCGCAGATAAAGTCGCGTTACCCTCGCTGCGAGATGCCTATAATCAACAACCAGATTTAGCATTTTTACTCAACACTTTGGGTCAGCTTTGGCTTTCGGGAGTACAGATAAATTGGTCGGGATTTTATACCCACGATCGCCATTATCGGATTCCATTACCGACTTATCCATTCGAGCGTCAGCGCTACTGGATTGAACCACCAAAAACTCCCAACAATATTAATCTTAACCAAGGAATTCTAGAACAAAAACTTGATATTACCGAGTGGTTTTACATTCCTTCTTGGAAACAAGTTGCACCGCCTGGATCTTTTGAACCAAGAAAATCAATAACTCAAAAGCAATCTTGGCTAGTATTTATTGATGGTTGTGGGATAGGTTCACAAATTGTAGAACGACTAGAAAAGGAGAATCAAGATGTAATAGTCGTGAGGGTGGGAGAGAAATTTAGCCAGCTTAGAGAGTGGGAATACACGATCCATCCTCAAAATAAAGATGACTATAATGCTCTAATAAAAGTCCTTAGTGATTTGAATAAAATCCCCCAAATCATCGCTCATTTGTGGAACATAACATCGAACGATCGCATACACTCAGCACTTGAAGATTTAGAAGAAACTCAAGTTTTTAGCTTCTACAGTCTGATTTTTTTAGCCCAAGCACTAGGAGAAAAAAATCTTAGTGACTCTATCGAAATTGCTGTCGTATCTAATAATCTACAGGAGTTAACTGACGAAGGTGAATTGTACCCAGAAAAGGCAACTCTTTTAGGCCCATGTAAAGTTATTCCCCAAGAATATTCAAATATCACCTGTCGTAGCATTGATATTACTCTGCCCGAATCAGGTACTAAACAATGGGAACAACTGATAGATCAACTCCTGGCAGAATTAGCTGTAGAGTTATCTTACCCGGTGATTGCGTATCGCGGAAATCGTCGATGGGCGCAGTGTTTTGAGCCACTCCCAGTGAAAGATAAAACCTTACGCACACCCAAGTTACGCCAAGGAGGAGTTTATATTATTACAGGTGGATTGGGTGGAATTGGACTAGCGATCGCCGAACATTTGGCAAAAATAGCTCAAGCCAAGCTGGTGTTAATTGGACGTTCAGGATTACCTCCGAAATCTGAGTGGGAGCAATATTTATTAAGCCACGATCGGCAAAATTTACTGAGTACAAAAATCGAGAAAGTTCAGCTTTTAGAGGAATTGGGTGCAGAAGTTCTTGTTATCAAAGCAGATGTTGCTAACCTTGAACAAATGCAAGCGATGGTCAAGCAGGTATGCGTTCGCTTTGGGGATATTCATGGAGTGATTCACGCAGCCGGAGTTCCAGGTGCAGGTCTTGTTCAACTGAAAACAACCGAATTGGCGAACAGTGTTCTTGAGCCTAAGATGAAGGGAACGCTGGTATTAGATGCTGTATTAAAAGATCTAAAGCTAGATTTTTTTGTGTTCTTTTCTTCATTCACTTCAATTTATGGTGGATTTGGTCAGGTAGATTACTGCGCCGCTAATGCTTTTCTTGATGCCTTTGCCCATTACAAATTTGCTCGCCATCAAGTGCTAACTGTTTCAATTAATTGGGATTGGTGGCAATGGGATAGTTGGCAAGATGCACTGCTGTCATTTGAGCCACAGATGCAAGCTAGCTTTAAGCAAATGCGAGAGAAATATGGCATAACATTTCAAGAGGGTATAGAGGCATTAGGTCATATTCTATCTTGTCAACTTCCTCAAGTAGTCGTATCAACGCGAAATCTCCAGGCTGTAATTGAGCAGCACGAGGATTTTGAATTGACAACTTTACTGGAAAAATCACAGAAGGATCGCCCCCAATCAATTCATTCACGACCTAATTTAAAAACTGCCTATATTGCACCTAGCAATGATACTGAATACAGAATTGCTGGCATTTATCAAGAGTTGCTGGGAATTGATAGCGTCGGCATAAATGACAGCTTTTTCGACTTAGGCGGTAACTCTTTGATCGGGATTCAGTTAATTTCTCGGCTTCGCCAAGACTTCCAGATAGAACTATCTATTCCTTCGCTTTTTCAGTCACCATCTGTAGCTGAATTAGCTTTTGTTATTGAGGAAATCATCATCAACGAATTAGAAAAATTAACTGAAGATGAAGTTCGCGAACTTGTACCAGTTAATTCCATGAAATGATCAATGATCAATGACCAATGACCAAAGGATTAAGTATGAACATTCAAACAGTCGGTGTAATCGGAGCAGGTGTTATGGGAGTTGGGGTAGCGCAAAATCTAGCGCAAACCGGACATCATGCGGTGCTTTTAGATATTTCAGATGATATTCTGGAACGAGCGAAACAGGAAATCAAAAATAATATCCGTTTTCAAAGTTTTTTCAACAAAAATGAGAAAGCCGATCGTCCAAATGACATTTTGGATAAAATTACTTTTTCCAGTAACTATCAGTTCCTAGAAAAAGCGGAATTCGTAGTTGAAAATGTTACTGAAAAATGGGATATTAAAAAGGAGGTATACAGTAAAATAGACGCGATTTGCCCAGAAGAAACTATTTTTGCCGCCAACACATCGGCCATTTCCATTACTCGGATCGCTTCCGCTACCAAGAGGGCAGATCGAGTTATTGGCATTCATTTTATGAACCCCGTACCGATGAAGCCGATGGTGGAAATGATTCGCGGCTATCATACTTCTGAGCCGACGATCGAAACCGCCACAAAATTATTAGCGAAGATGGGAAAAGAATCTATCTTAGTTAATGATTCGCCTGGTTTCGTTTCCAATCGGGTGCTAATGTTAACCGTTAACGAAGCAATTTTTCTTTTGCAAGAGGGAGTAGCTTCAGCCGAACAGGTTGATAAAATTTTTAAATCCTGTTTCGGTCACAAAATGGGGCCATTAGAAACAGCAGATTTAATCGGATTAGATACAATTCTCTTCTCGATAGAAGTTTTGTACGAAAGCTTCAATGACAGTAAATATCGCCCCTGCCCTTTACTCAAAAAAATGGTAGATGCTGGATTGCACGGGCGAAAAAGCGGAAAAGGTTTCTATACCTACAATCATTAGTCATTAGAAATTACATAACATGAAAGCAGCTAAAGACAAAATCAAAAAATTCCTTTCTCAGTTTTTCGGCAACCATGACTTGCAGGATGATGAAGACATATTTGCTTTGGGATTCGTCAATTCCATGTTTGCCATGCAATTGGTGTTGTTTATAGAAAAAGAGTTTGAAGTTACGATCGAAAACGAAGACCTGGAATTTGCTAATTTCAGGAGTATCAACTCTATGACGGCGTTACTAGAACGGAAAACTACCGTACTGGCGAGAGAGTAAAAAATGTGATTTTAATGTTGACATTTGGAGGAATTAAGCGATACAATGAAACTAGAATTAAGCTCTCAGCAAAAAGACAATCGCTCCACTTTTAGAGCTTTCGTAGATGAAGAAATCGTTCCTCATGCCGATCGCATCGATCGCGAAGAAAGAACTACACCTGAAATCATCCAGAAACTAGCTCAAAAAGGATATTTAGGAGCCATATTACCCGAAGAATGGGGCGGCATGGGCATGGATGCGATCGCCTACGGTCTCCTAAACGAGGAAATCGGACGGGGATGTTCTTCGCTCAGGTGCTTGCTAACAGTTCATTCTATGGTCGCTCATGCCATTCTCAAATGGGGAAGTAAATTTCAAAAAGAGTATTGGCTGACTAAATTAGCATCCGGCGATGCGATCGCAGCCTTCGCATTGAGCGAACCTAACATAGGTAGCGATGCCAAAGCCGTAGAGACGACAGCAAAACTTTCTGGCGACTCTTATATCTTAAACGGGCAAAAAAAATGGATTACTTACGGACAAATTGCTGATGTTTTCTTAGTTTTTGCCAAGTGGGAAGGTAAACCCTCTGCTTTTTTAGTCGAAAAAAACAGTCCGGGACTCTCCATTAAACCAATTTTTGGAATGTTAGGTGTCAAAGGTTCGATGTTAGCAGAACTGCACCTAAATAATTGTCGAATTCCCCAAGAAAATCTCGTATGCAGGCAAGGTTTTGGTTTCTCCCACGTAGCATCTTCTGCACTTGATTTGGGACGATACAGTGTCGCGTGCGGTTGTGTAGGAATCGCTCAAGCTTGCTTAGAAGCCTGCATTGAATATACAAGTAAACGCAAGCAATTTGATGTTTATCTCAAAGAACATCAACTAATTCGACAAATGATTACTGAGGCGATCGCGAATATCAAAGCCGCCCGATTACTATGCTATCAAGCAGGTTATCTCAAAGATATTGGCGACCCCAACTCAATTATGGAAACCTCGATCGCCAAATATTTTGCTTCTACGATCGCAACTAAAGTAGCCAATGATGCCGTCCAAATTCACGGGGCAAATGGTTGCAGTAGTCAATACCCAGTTCAACGGTATTTACGGGATACAAAAATTATGGAAATCATCGAAGGTAGTACCCAAATTCAACAAATAACCATCGCTGAGTATGGTTATCAAGAATATATGTTCTCACAAAATCGGAATTCAAAATCTCAAGAATTAGTAGGAAGGAAGTGAAAAAATGATTAGTTTAAATTGTGCGCCAACAGACAATAAACAAGAAAAAACACAATCAATAAAATGTGTCGTTTGGGATTTGGATAACACCATCTGGAACGGCATATTGTTAGAAGGCGATCGAGTTTGCTTGCGACCCCATATACTCGATATCATCAAAACTTTGGATAGTCGAGGAATCTTACAATCCATCGCTAGCAAGAATGAATATAGTAGTGCGATCGCGAAACTTGAAGAACTACGATTGCACGAGTATTTTATCTATCCTCAGATCCATTGGAATTCTAAGGTTTCTTCAATTAAAGAAATTGCTAAATTAATTAATATCGGGACGGATGCGATCGCTTTCGTTGACGACCAAATTTTTGAACTCGAAGAAGTAAATTTTTCACTCCCTGAAGTCCTTTGTATTAATGTCGATCGCCTAGAATATCTACTAGAAATGCCAGAAATGAATCCTCGTTTTATCACAGAGGATTCCCAAAAAAGAAGGCAGATGTATATCAGCGATATCCAGCGAAATCAAGCTGAATCAGAATTCATCGGTTCGCAAGAAGAATTCTTAGCTACCCTAAATATGCACTTGACAATTTCTGCCGCTAAAGAAGAAGATTTACAGCGAGCCGAAGAACTAACAGTACGCACCAATCAACTAAACACAACAGGTTACACATATTCCTATGACGAACTGAATATGTTTAGTCGATCGGACAACCACAAATTGCTGATCGCCAGTTTAAATGATAAGTATGGAAATTATGGAAAAATCGGCTTAGCTTTGCTCGAATATTCCGACAGCTTCTGGACTATCAAACTCTTCCTCATGTCTTGTCGCGTTATGTCAAGAGGTGTCGGCACAGTTATGCTAAATTATCTGCTAGAACTCGCTAAAGACAATAACGTTCGATTGCGTGCAGAATTCCTTTCAAACAATCGAAATCGGATGATGTACATCGCTTATAAATTTTCTGGATTCAAAGAAATCGAGAACAACGGCGATCTGGTAATTCTCGAAAACGATCTAAAAACAATTCAACCTTACCCCAAATATATGAACATCGAAATCATCAATTAGAAAAATCAACATTCATCTGCGATCAAAAAAACTTACTAGGAGATTATAAAAAAATGGACATAAACAAACAACAAATACTAGCAAGACGCTATCAACTTTCCCCCAGCAAACAAGCACTTCTCGCCAAACGCTTGCGGGGAGAAATTCAGTCTGATTCCCCCATAAACTTTATTCCCAAACGCGACCTTACTGACTCTGCGCCGCTATCCTTTGCTCAACAAAGACTGTGGTTACTCCAACAAATCGATCGCACCAATTCTTCCTACAACGAACACGGAGCAATACAACTCAAAGGTGCGCTCAATATACCAGCACTAGAACGCAGCCTCAATGAAATTATAAAACGCCACGAATCCCTGCGAACTACTTTCAAAATGAGGGAAGAACAACCAGTTCAAATTATTTGTTCATCTCTAACTATAGAGTTACCAATAGTCGATTTATCTGACTTACCAAAATCAGAACAAAATAAACAAATTCAGCAACTTGCGATCGAACAAAGCCAATCTCCTTTTGACTTAGCGCAAGGGCCATTATTGCGCTGGATGCTGTTACAAATTGACCAACAAGATTACGTGCTGCTAGTCACCATGCACCACATTATTTATGATGGCTGGTGTTATGGCATACTGATGCACGAATTAGCAGCACTTTACCAAGCATTTTCTAATAATCAATCATCCCCTCTTAGCGAACTACCCATCCAGTATGCCGACTTTGCTTTATGGCAGCAACAATCCCTAAAAGGAGAGGTGCTGACAACACAAATTGCTTATTGGAAGCAGAAGTTGGGTAACACTCCTCCCGTGCTACAATTACCCACAGATTATCCTCGACCAGCCGTACAAACCTTCCGAGGTGCGAGGAAAACATTCTCTCTAACGGCGGAATTAACTAAAGCACTCAAGGCGCTAAGTCAGAACGAAGATGCGACTTTTTTCATGACCTTGTTAGCCGCTTTCAAAATCTTGCTCTATCGCTACACGGGAATTGAAGATATCGCGATCGGTTCCCCTATTGCTAACCGTAACCACACCGAGATAGAACAATTAATTGGCTGTTTTGTCAATACTTTAGTGCTGCGAACTGACTTATCTGGTAATCCTACTTTTCGGGAATTATTAATTCGAGTCCGTCAAGTGTGCGTGGGAGCATACGCTCATTGCGATGTACCATTTGAAAAGTTGGTAGAGACATTGCAACCGCAACGATCTTTGAGTTACACGCCTTTATTTCAGGTGATGTTTACACTTCAAAATACTCCGACATCAGTGTTAGAGCTATCGGGTTTGACGGTGAGTAGTCTGGAAAGTAACAACGGTACTGCGAAATTCGATTTGAGTTTGTATATCGAAGAAAGAGGAGAGGAATCAATCGTAACTATAGAATACAATACCGACTTATTCGAGATAGCTACAATTGCCAGAATGAGCCAGAATTTCCAGCAGCTACTTACAGGAATTGTTGCCAATCCCGATCGGCGAGTGCATGAATTACCACTATTAACATCATCTGAAAAACAGCAGTTGTTAGATTGGAATTGTACTCAGACAGATTATCCCAAAGATGCTTGTATTCACGAGCTATTTGAAATACAAGTAGAAAAAACACCAGATGCAGTTGCGATCGTATTTGAAGATCGACAGCTAACTTATCAAGAATTAAATCAACAAGCCGATCGATTGGCGGATTATCTGAGAGAATTAGGAGTGCGATCGGAAGTTTTGGTAGGAATTTGTGTAGAGCGATCGATTGAAATGGTAGTCGGACTTTTAGGCATTCTCAAGGCTGGTGGAGCTTACGTACCATTAGATCCAGCCTATCCCCAAGAGCGTCTGGCGTTCATATTATCCGATGCTCAAGTTTCAGTATTATTAACACGCAAAAATTTAATTAAAGAACTACCAGCTTTAAGTACCAAAATAACTCCATTAGTTGTTTATTTCGATGGTGAATGGGACACGATTTCTAATCTTAAATTTAAAATCCCCAATCCAAAATTGTCTGACAACCTCGCCTATGTCCTCTATACTTCAGGTTCTACAGGGACTCCCAAAGGCGTACTCGGTCGCCATCGCAGCGCCGTTAATCGCTTGAATTGGAATCCTTATCCTTTTGAACAAGGAGAGATTTGCTGTCAGAAAACATCATTAAATTTTATAGATTCAGTTTGGGAAATTTTTGCCCCATTGCTGCACGGACTGCGAACTATAATCATTGCTGATGAAATAGTAAAAGACCCTTATCGGTTGGTTCAAACTTTATCTCAACAACAGGTTCCACGCCTGGTTTTAGTCCCATCATTGTTGCGCGTCTTATTAGAAACTTTTCCCGATTTACAAAAGCGACTTCCCCAACTCAAGTATTGGGTTAGTAGTGGAGAAACTTTATCTGTGGAACTATGTCAACGTTTCCAAGAAAGGATGCCTCAAAGTATTTTAATTAACCTTTATGGTTCCTCCGAAGTATCCGCAGATGTGACGTGGTACGACACGAGTAAAAACCAATCTCTTTCTTCAATTCCGATCGGTCGTCCTATTTCTAATATGCAAGTATACGTGCTGGACGCACACTTACAACCCGTTCCGATCGGCGTTCCCGGCGAACTTTGTATTGGCGGCGATGGTTTAGCGCGAGGTTATCTCAATCGCCCAGAATTAACAGCGGAAAAGTTTATTCCCAATCCGTTTAGCAGTGAAAATGGCGCTTATCTTTATCGAAGTGGAGACATCGGTCGTTATCTATTTAATGGGGAGATTGAGTATTTAGGACGTAGCGATCGCCAAATCAAACTTCGCGGTTTTCGCATTGAATTAGGGGAGGTTGAAAATGTACTTACCCAACATCCATTAGTAAAACAAGCTGTGGTTATTCTCAGAGAAGATGAAGTAGATAACAAGCGCTTAGTTGCTTATATTGTCTCAGATAATATTAACCTAGAACTACGCAGTTTTCTAGCAGAAAAATTACCAGATTACATGGTTCCATCTGTTGTCATACAGTTGGAGGCATTACCTTTAACACCTAACGGAAAAGTAGACTATCGCGCCCTACCAATACCGGAAAATCGCCGTGATTTGAAACAGGATTACGTAATGCCTCAAACTGAAGTAGAACGACTGATTGCTGAGGTTTGGCAAGAAATATTGCAGTTGGAAAAAGTGGGGATTAATGATAATTTTTTTGAAATTGGCGGGCATTCGTTACTTTTGGTCAAAGTTCAAGCAAAATTGCATAAGGTTTTAGATCGAAATATTTCTGCGATCGACTTATTTAAGTATCCCAGTATAAAGATGTTGGCGGAATATTTGAGCCAAAAACAGGATGGGGAGCAACCAATGTTTGAAGAAGTTAATAGCTATGTCAGGAAGCAAGAACAAGCGGCAGCCAGACAAAAAGAACTGTTTAAACAAGCTAGGAATCGGTAAGAAAATTAAGATATTTTTTAGGAGAGGTTGCAATGGATAACTGGGAAGGAGAGGGTATGTTGGAACCAATTGCTATTATTGGCATGGCGGGTCGTTTTCCTGGCGCTAAAAATGTCGATGAATTTTGGCTAAACTTGTGTGATGGAGTCGAGTCTATTTCATCGTTTAGTGATGAAGAATTGAGGACTGTGGCCGTAGAAGAGAGTTGGCTGAATGACTCTAATTATGTGAAAGCTGGGTTCGTATTGGATGATATCGAGATGTTTGATGCTGCGTTTTTTGGTATGCTGGCAAAAGAAGCTGAAATTACAGATCCGCAACATCGTCTTTTTTTAGAGTGTGCTTGGGAAGCTTTAGAAAATGCGGGGTATGACCCGGAACGATACGCAGGTTTGGCTGGTGTTTATGCGGGTGCTAACCTGAGTACGTATCTGCTAAATAATATTATTTCAAATCGGGATTTATTCGGCTCGTTGGGTTATCTACCATTGGGAATTGGTAATAATCAAGACTTTTTAGCTACTCGAATTTCTTATAAACTAAACTTGAAAGGGCCGAGTATTAATGTTAATACCGCTTGTTCTACATCATTAGTTGCAGTTCATTCGGCCTGTCGGGGATTGTTGAGTTACGAATGCGATATGGCTCTAGCTGGTGGAGTTTCAATTCAAGTTCCTCAAAAACAAGGTTATTTTTATCAAAAAAGTGGGATCTTTTCTACCGACGCTCATACTCGCGCTTTTGATGCTAAAGCCGGAGGAACTACTTTTGGTAATGGAGTAGGTATTGTTGTACTTAAGAGATTAGAAGATGCTTTGGCAGATGGCGATCGCATTTATGCGGTGATTAAAGGTTCAGCTATTAATAATGATGGTTCCGCAAAAGTTAGTTATACAGCGCCCAGTGTTTCGGGCCAAGCTAAGGTAATTGCTCAGGCGCAAGCGATCGCGCGTTTCGCTCCTGAAACTATCACTTATATAGAAACTCACGGAACTGGTACTTCTTTGGGAGATCCGATCGAAATTAGAGCGCTGCAAGAAGTGTTTGAATCGCAAACTAAGCAGAAGGGTTTCTGTGCGATCGGATCTGTAAAAACTAATGTCAGTCATTTGAATACAGCCGCCGGAATAACGGGATTAATCAAAACAGTTTTGGCGCTCAAACATCAGAAAATACCAGCTAGTTTGCACTTTGAAAAACCAAATCCCGAAATTGATTTTGCCAACAGTCCGTTTTATGTCAATACCACCCTCCGTGAATGGAAAACAGACGGAATGCCTCGTCGTGCGGGAGTCAGTTCTTTCGGCATTGGCGGTACTAATGCTCATGTCGTTTTAGAAGAATTTCCAAATCTTAAGGTAGCAGAGAACAAAGGGAGAAAGTATCAATTGTTGATTCTTTCTGCTAAAACAAGTTCGGCTTTGGAAACAGCAACGGCAAATTTAGCGGCACATTTAAAACAGCATCCAGACCTCAATTTAGCTGATGTAGCTTATACGCTGCAAGTGGGTCGTAAAGTATTCGATTATCGCCGAATGTTGGTATGTCAAAATATTGACGACGCTGTACAAATGCTGACTCTAGAAAGTGAGGGGAAAGAAAATACAAAAATATTAATTCCCGATATTTCCCACTCCCATCACGAGGATTCTGGTAATCGTCCTGTCGTGTTTATGTTTTCCGGTCAAGGGGTGCAGTATGCGAACATGGCGCGAGAACTTTACCAGACTGAATCTACTTTTACTTGTGCTATTGATGATTGTTGCAAACTCCTAATACCGCACTTGGGAATAGACTTGCGTACCGTTTTGTATCCAAGTGAAGTAGGGGAAGAAGAAGCCGCACAACAACTAAAACAAACTTATATTACTCAGCCAGTATTATTTATAATTGAGTACGCTTTAGCTCAGTTGTGGATGTCCTGGGGCGTGCTTCCTGAAGCTGCGATCGGTCATAGTATTGGCGAGTACGTTGCAGCAACTCTTGCTGGTGTATTTTCCCTGGAAGATGCCTTGATATTAGTTGCTACTCGCGGGAGATTGATGCAGCAACTACCTGCTGGTGCAATGCTGGCTGTACCTCTATCGGAACAGGAAATAGAACTAAGTGAAGAACTTTCTCTGGCTGTAATTAATGCACCATCTTTGTGTGTAGTTTCTGGTTCTATAAAAGCTGTTGACGAGCTGCAAAATCGTTTGATGGAGCTCGGTTTAGATTGTCGTCGTTTGCATACTTCTCATGCTTTTCATTCTGATATGATGGAACCAATTATTGGGCCTTTCATCACCGAAGTTAGAAAAGTCAAACTAAAGGCTCCTCAAATTCCTTTCATATCCAATGTAACTGGCACTTGGATTACTGAAATGGAAGCAACAGATCCGAATTATTGGGGGAAACATCTACGCCAAACTGTGCGTTTTGGTGACGGGATTGCTGAGTTGCTAAAAGAACCAAAGCGTATCCTGCTGGAAGTTGGCCCTGGACGCACTTTGAGTACATTTGCTAGAGATTGTTTGGAGGAAAATACTCAAACAATTGTACTTTCTTCGTTGCGTCATCCGAAAGATAGCCAGTCAGATATAGCATTCTTGCTGAACGCATTGGGAAGACTTTGGCTAGCTGGCGTGTCAGTTAATTGGCCGGAATTTTATCGCCACGAGCGACGCGATCGCATTCCTTTACCTACTTATCCCTTTGAGCGAAAAAGATATTGGATTGAACCTTCTAATCCAGCCGTTCATGACAATAAGTTCACAGAAGTAGATCGTACAATCGAGGAGGAAAATGTAGGCGATCGCGAGATTGAAGAGATTATGGCTCAACAAATTGAGATAATTTTTCAACAACTGGATCTACTAAAAATGTATGGCTAG
This sequence comes from Kamptonema sp. PCC 6506, assembly GCF_000180455.1. Taxonomy (NCBI): domain Bacteria; kingdom Bacillati; phylum Cyanobacteriota; class Cyanophyceae; order Oscillatoriales; family Microcoleaceae; genus Kamptonema; species Kamptonema sp. PCC 6506. The sequence continues at coordinate 24,563 of NZ_CACA01000370.1, read as the reverse complement.
CTTTCATGCTTCATGGTTCATCTAACTAATGACTAATAATTAAGGAAATTCCCATGTCTGACTCCCAACTCAACCAAAAACTGAATTCATCAATACATCCCTCGCAGACTGACAAAACCCTGTCAGTCTTAAAAGAAATTGTCGGTAAAGCAATGGGAGTAAGCTCTTCTGAAATAGACGATCGGACTAATTTTCTAGAACTCGGTTTTGAGTCCGTGCAATTACTCCAAATAAATGGCGCAATCAAAAAAGCATTTGGTCTCAATATTTCTTTAAAATTATTAATTGAAAATAGCTCTACTATTAACGAATTAGCCGTCTACATATCTCAGCAAATGCCGTCGATAGAGCCAACATTAACGCCCGATCGACCCGAAACAAATAACTCAAAACCAAAGAAAGAAGAATCGCTATTGCCAGAAAAGTATCTCGATCGACAAACTGATAATACAGCTATTAAACGTTTGATGGCGCAGCAACTTGAGGTGATGTCCAAACAACTGGAATTTCTGCGCGAAAACATTTCACCAAAGCAGAAACAACCTACACGCATACCTACCGAAACTATCGAACCGGAACGGCCGAAACAAATTCCAATCCAAAATTCAAAATCCAAAATTCAAAATTTTCCCAGTTCCGCCAATTTAACTCCACGCCAAAAAGAACATTTAGACGCATTAATCGCACGGGTGATCGAACGCACTCAAGCATCGAAAAACTTGACGCAAAACGATCGCGTTCATCATGCTAATTCCCGATCGGTATTAGGATTTCGTCCTTCAATCAAAGAAATGGTATATCCCATCTATCCCCAAAGAAGTTCGGGTGCGAGAATTTGGGATATTGATGGGAATGAATATATAGATATGTCAATGGGATTTGGCGCACTTTTATTCGGTCATTCTCCATCTTTTATTATTAATGCAATTCAAGATTATGTTCACCAAGGAATACAACATGGCCCACAATCAGCTTTGGCCGGTAAAGCTGCTCAGTTAGTTTGCGAATTAACAGGTCAAGAAAGGGCTTGTTTTTGTAATGACGGCAGCGAAGCGGTAATGGGAGCAATTCGCATCGCTCGCGCCATTACAGGGCGCGAAAAGATTGCTTTTTTTGCAGGTTCCTATCACGGAACTTTGGATGAAGTTTTGGTTGCCGGAGTACCTAGTGAAGATGGAAAGTTGCGTTCGATTGCGATCGCTCCTGGTATTCCGCAACATAAAGTTGAACAAGTAATAGTTCTAGATTACGGAAATCCCAAATCACTAGATATTATCAGATCTCACGCTAGTGAACTAGCTGCTATTTTGGTGGAGCCAATTCAAAGCGCTAAACCGGATTTACAACCTAAAGAATTCTTACATGAATTGAGACAATTAACTCAAGAAATGGGAATTGTTTTAATTTTCGATGAAGTGATTACCGGATTTCGGATGCACCCAGGCGGGATGCAAGCGTTGTGGAATATTCGAGCTGATATCACAACTTATGGTAAAGCAATTGGTGGTGGAATGCCGATCGGAGTAATAGCTGGTAAGGCTACTTTTATGGACGCATTAGATGGTGGATTTTGGAGTTATGGAGATGCGTCTTATCCTGAAGTGGAAGTTACTCACTTTGCAGGTACTTTTTTTAAGCATCCTCTCGTGATGGCTGCTACTTTGGCGGCACTCACTCACCTTAAGAATAGCGGCGCAAAACTGCAAGAAGAGTTAACTACCAAAACTATAAAACTCGTCAATACGCTCAATACTTACTTCGAGCAAAAACAGTTACCAATTCAGGTAGTTCATTTTGGTTCTCTCTTCCGTTTTGCTTATTCTCCTACCCTAAATTGGATGGATTTATTCTTTTATCATTTGCTAGAAAAGGGAATCTTTGCTTTAGAAAACCGGAGACTTTTCTTATCTACCGCTCATACTGATGAAGATATCGAGCGGATGATTCAAGCAGTTAAGGAAAGTATAAGCGAAATGCAAGAAGGTGGATTTTTACCACCGGAGGTTTTATGTAGGGGCAGTGCCCCCGTGCCTGCCCCAAACCCAAAAGGGGCAACCACAGGGGGATTGCCCCTACAAGAGAATGAAACTGCTCTGCCCAGGGAAGGGGGACTCCAAACTCTGCCCCTAACAGAAGCACAAAAAGAACTTTGGGTAATGGCACAAATGGGAGAAAATGTCTCCCGTGCTTACAACCAATCAACGACAATTCATCTGCGCGGTTCGTTCAATTTGGTAGCAGCACGTAAGGCAATTCAAGAAGTAGTAGATCGCCACGAAGCATTGGGAGCAACCTTTAGCCCGTCAGGAGATTATCAACAAATTAATTCGACTCTGACTATCAACATTCCGGTAGTAGATTTCTCGACTTTAGATGACAGCGATCGCGCCACACATTTAGAGGAATTTTTAGCTACAGAAGCACGACAAACTTTCAATCTTGAAACTGGCCCTTTAGTCCGCACCCAAATCGTCAAATTAGAAGAAAAACATCATCTTTTAGTGCTGACAGTTCATCACATTATTGCTGATGGTTGGTCATTGGGAGTTTTGCAACAAGAACTAGCCGCAATTTACACAGCCGAATGGCAAGCGATCGCACATCAACTCCCACAACCAATGCAGTTAAGCGAATACGTTCAATGGGAAGCAAGCCAGCAGGAAAGTGCAAAAATGGCAAAAGCTGAGGCTTATTGGTTGCAGCAATTTTCCAGTTCCGTTCCGGTGTTAGAATTACCAACCGATCGTCCGCGACCATCAGTTAATCGCTATGTCGGTACTAGACAAAGTTTCATACTGGATACATCTTTTTATGACGCTTTGAAAAACGCAAGTATCAAGTTTAAAAGCACCTTATTTACAACAGCTTTGGCTGGATTTTTGGCATTACTGCACCGATTGACGGGTCAGGAAGATATCGTGATTGGTATCCCTTCAGCCGGACAATTATCTGTCGAAGGTGAATCTCTTGTCGGTCACTATGTGAACTTATTGCCAATCCGCAGTCAAGTTGGGACAAACCCAACATTTACACAATATTTAAGTTCAATAAAACAGGTGTTATCCGATGCTTATGACCATCAAATTTATCCGTTTATTAGGTTGGTTAAGAAATTAAATCTGCCAAGAGATACCAGTCGTCCACCTTTAGTGACAATACTATTTAATTGGGATCGACCTATGGCTACCTTAGAGTCTTTTAGCCAAAAAGTAGAGTTTGTCAGAAATACGACCAATTCTTCCATCTCGGATATTTTTCTGGATATCCACCAACAAAATGACGAACTTGTAGTCGATTGTGAATACAACACCGACTTATTTGACTCGCAAACTATTGAACGGTGGATGAAACATTGGCAAACTTTGCTAGAAAGCATTTTTGCTAATCCAGAACAGCGAGTTTGGGATTTACCTTTACTGAAATCACCCGAAATAAAACAGTTGTTGTTGGAATGGAATGATACTCAAACTGACTATCCTCAACACTGCATTCACGAACTTTTTGAAGCACAAGTGGAATGCACGCCTGATGCTGTGGCGGTGATGTTTGAAAACCAAAGTTTGACTTATCGAGAACTGAATGCTAAGGCTAATCAACTAGCACATTACCTACAAAAATTGGGGGTTAATTCGGAAGTAATAGTCGGGATCTGTTTAGAGAGATCCCTCGATCCGATCGTCGCAATTTTGGGTGTTCTCAAAGCAGGTGGCGCATACCTACCCCTCGATCCGAATTATCCCCAAGAACGACTAGATTTCATGTTGTCAGATGCTCAATTGTCGGTACTGATTACTCATTCGTCATTAGTTAAAAACTTTCCCAAAATGACGGTACTTTGCTTGGATACTGACTGGGAAATTATCCAGCAAGAAAGCCAAGAAAATCCTGTCAATTCTTCTACAATTGATAATGTGGCTTATGTAATTTATACCTCTGGTTCAACTGGTAAGCCTAAAGGAGTTTTAGGTTTGCATAGAGGCGCTATCAATCGTTTTTATTGGATGTGGCAAACTTATCCTTTTAAAGAAGAAGAAGTTTGTTGTCAGAAAACATCGTTAAACTTTGTAGATTCTGTTTGGGAGATTTTTGGGCCATTACTGCAAGGAATACGGACGATTATTATCAGCGATCGCATTCTCAAAGACCCTCATCAGTTCGTAGAAACTCTCGCCAACAATCAAGTAACCCGACTTGTCTTAGTTCCTTCTTTACTGAGGTTACTTTTAGATACGTTTGCTGACTTGCAAAAACGGCTACCAAAATTAAATTTTTGGGTAACGAGTGGAGAAACACTTTCGGTAGAATTATTACAAAAGTTTCAGCAGATTTTACCTAAAAGTACGCTGTTAAATCTTTACGGTTCTTCCGAAGTTTCGGCTGATGTCACTTGCTATAATATCGATCCGCAAAATAAAGTTAATTCGCAAGTTTTAATAGGTCGTGCGATCGCTAATACCCAAATCTATGTCCTAGACAAAAATTTACAACCTGTTCCCATTGGTATACCTGGTGAACTATATGTCGGTGGCGCAGGATTGGCGCGAGGTTATCTCAATCGTCCCGAATTAACATTGGAGAGATTCATTCCTAATCCATTAGCAAGCGTTCATACTGAACTATCTACAAAACTGTACAAAACTGGCGATTTGGTTCGCTATTTACCAGATGGCAATTTGGAATTTCTCGGACGCATCGATAACCAAGTCAAAATTCGTGGTTTTAGGATCGAATTAGGAGAAATTGAAGCGGTACTAGCTCAACATCCATCTGTGCGACAGGTAATAGTTTTGGCTAGGGAAAATGAAATAAATAATCAGCAATTGGTGGCTTATCTCATATCCGATCCAGAACAGGCGATCGCAGTCAGCGAACTTCATCGCCTGCTGCAAGAAAAGCTGCCTAACTATATGATACCATCTGCTTTCATTGTGTTAGAAACTTTACCATTACTACCCAATGGTAAAGTAGACTGTCGAGCGCTACCAGCACTAGAACAAGCGCGTCCAAAATTGGAAGCAGCTTATCAAGCACCGCGAACGGAAATAGAACAAACGATTGCTGCTATTTGGCAAGAATTCCTTCATTTAGAAGAAGTAGGTATTCAGGATAACTTCTTCGATTTGGGGGGTGATTCATTGCTCTTAGTTCGCGTTCATAGCCAGATGCAAAAAATATTTCAGCGAGAGTTTTCTTTAGTTGGAATGTTTCAATATCCAACTATTGGCTACTTAGCTGAATATTTAATTAAGGAGGAAAACAAACAGCGATCCTATGCAAATAATTCTCAATCATCTATAACTCCGACAGATTCCATCAACCGCCGCCGACAAGTCCGACAAGAACATCGAGCAGCAAGACAAAGAAGAGAGTAGTCTTAGAAGCTTTCCAATATCTTCAACCCAAATAAGTAGGAAAAACTGATGTTAAACAAACAAGAAATGCTGACAATCAAAACCTCCTTTGAACCCGAAAACACGAGCACATATAGTATCAAACAAAAAACAATTGAACTCTTCGATCCATCTACTATAACTGGCTCTTTAGAAGAAACGATCGAGATGCAAATTAAAGCTGTAACTCGCGAATTCTTAGCTAACAATAAAACCAACACTGATATTGATTTTCAAACGTTAACCCAAAACTTTTGCGATCCTGAAATTCCCATAGAACCAGCTAGTTTTGAAAGCTACCTCGAATATTTATCCAGCAACGTAATTAGCCATTCAATCCACACATCATCGCCGCGATTTATCGGTCACATGACTGCCGCACTTCCCTATTTCGTGCAGCCTCTAGCTAAACTGATGACGGCGATGAATCAAAACGCAGTTAAAATAGAAACTGCTAAAGCTTTTAGTCCTTATGAACGTCAAGCTTTAGCGATGATTCATCAACTGATTTACAACTTTAGCGATCGCTTTTACGCCCAGCATATTCAAAATAGTGAGAGTACATTAGGAATTTTGCTGTCTGGAGGTACTACAGCGAATATCACGGCACTTTGGTGTGCCAGAAATAATTTTTTAGGGCCAAAAGATGACTTTCTTGGTATAGAAAAGGAAGGTTTAACAGCCGCCTTAGATTATTATGGCTACAAAGGTGCGGTAGTAATCGGTTCGGACTTAATGCACTATTCGTTTGAAAAAGCGGCCGATTTGTTGGGTATTGGTACGCGAGGTTTGATTAAAATTAAGAGCGATCGCAACAATCGGATTGACATTCCAGCGCTTCGTCAAGCCGTCGCAGATTGCCGCCACCAAAACAAGCATATTATCGCGATCGTAGGTATTGCTGGCACTACAGACTCAGGTGGAGTCGATTCTCTTTCCGATATGGCGGAGATTGCGCGAGAAGCAAACGTTCACTTCCATGTCGATGCCGCTTGGGGTGGGCCAGTGATTTTTTCGCAACAGCATCGGCATAAACTTTTTGGGATCGAACGTGCTGATTCGGTGACGATTGATGGACATAAACAAATGTATTTGCCAATGGGTATTGGCATGGTGTTTTTGCGCGATCCGATAATGGCACAAGCAATCGAAAAAAATGCCAGTTATACCATGCGTAAAGGTTCTTTTGATTTAGGTAAACGCGCTTTGGAAGGTTCTCGACCGGCAATGGCATTATTCCTTCATGCTGGACTAAACTTAATTGGGGTAAAGGGATATGAATTTTTGATTGATGAAGGAATTCGCAAGACCCAATATATGGCCGATCGCATTCGCAGTCTAGCAGAATTTCAGTTATTAGCAAAACCGGAGATTAACCTTTTAATTTACCGTTATATACCGGAGTCATTGCGAGAGAGTGCGGCTAAAAATAAGTTAACTGAAAGCGAAAATCAGCTAATCAATAGATTTAACGAACGACTTCAAAAAGCTCAGCGCCAAGCAGGTCGTAGTTTTATTTCGCGGACAACTAAAACCACGATCTGTTCTGGAAAAGAAATTCCAATTATCGCATTGCGAGCAGTAATTGCCAATCCACTCACCACTGAAAATGACATTGATGCAGTTTTAAACGACCAGATCGAGATTGCTTTAGAGATTTCGATGCCTAATTTTCTAGAAACTACAGAAAATGTAGCTTAGTAAATGTTTGAAAATTCCCGATACAACAACACTCAACTTATGTACTCAGCAAATTCATCTTTGGCAGAAAATTCTCGCTCTCTTTATAATAATTGGGCTTTTGCTTACCCAGTAAGCAAAGAGGGAATAGAACTTTGGCTAGATTTTATGCAGGAACATATCTTCAAACATCTTCCAAAGGAAGCGTACCTTTTAGACATTGGCTGTGGAAAAGGAGAAATAGTAAAAAGTCTGATTGAAAAAGGTTATCAAGTAACCGGATTGGATATCTCCGAAGAAATGTTAAATTATGCTCGCGAGAATGTACCTAATGGTCAATTTATCCGAGATGACATCCGCTTTTGTAAATTGCCATCTAACTTTGATGCAATTGTTTCATCAAATAATGTCTTCAGCTATATATTGACTCTTGAAGATTTGACAAAAGCTTTCCAAAACGTTTATTCAGCACTTGGAAAAAATGGCTGGTTTGGGTTTGATTTGAGTGAGGGAGAACGAGCTTCAGACCCTAGTAATTCAGTTGAAGATGAATTTATTGGTGAAATAGCAGATGATTATGTTTGGCTTCAGCATTCCAGTCATTCTCCCGATGGTAAATCATGCCAAGTCAAGCACGTAACCTTCCGATTACTGAATGGAAACTGGGAACGTTCAGATGTGAATTTTGCACAACGAGGTTATTCTCGTTCGGAAGTTGAATCTGCCCTAGAAAAGGTAGGATTTGAGAAAGTTACAATCTACGATCTAGCCAAAGACTTTCCAATCAATATCCTTAAAGACTCAAGGATAATATACGTTTTTCGTAAACCTTAGCTTCAGAGCGTGTTTGCCAAGTTTACTTGGATAATGAGGAACAGTAATGCCCATGAATAGTTCAAATCAATTTAATCGTTTTGATGGAAAGGATGAAATCGCAATCGTCGGTATGGCGGGGCGTTTTCCCGGTGCTAAAAACGTTGATGATTTTTGGCAAAACTTGCGCGATGGGGTAGAATCAATTTCTTTTTTCACAGATGAAGAACTGATATCTACAGGTACAGACTCAGCCTTACTCAATGACTCTAAATATGTCAAAGCAGGCACTATACTGGAAGATATAGAACTATTTGACGCGGCATTTTTCGGCTTTACACCTAGAGAAGCTGAAATCGCAGATCCCCAACAGCGTCTTTTCTTAGAATGTGCTTGGGAAGCTTTAGAAAATGCTGGTTACGATTCGGAAAGTTATCCAGGTCAAATTGGTTTATTTGCAGGTGTAACTCTGAGCAGTTACTTATTTTATAACCTGTATTCCAATCGCAATTTAATAGAATCACTCGATCCGTTCCAAGTGTTAATTGGAAATGACAAAGACCACCTTTGTACGCAAACTTCTTACAAATTAAACCTCAAAGGGCCGAGCATCAACGTTCAAACTACCTGTTCTACTTCATTGGTTGCCGTTCACTTAGCTTGCCAAAGTTTGCTCAATGGTGAAAGCGATATAGTGTTAGCTGGTGGTGTTTCAATTCAAGTACCACAAAAAACTGGTTATCGCTATCAAGAAGGAGGAATTAATTCTCCTGACGGACATTGCCGAGCTTTCGATGCAAATGCTCAAGGAACTATTTTTGGCAGTGGTTTAGGTATTGTTGTCTTGAAACGATTAGAAGATGCTGTAGCGGACGGAGATTGTATTCATGCAGTTATTAAAGGTTCCGCGATTAATAATGATGGTTCTTTAAAGGTTGGTTACACAGCGCCCAGTGTAGAAGGTCAAAGGGAGGTGATTTTAGAAGCACTTGCTTTAGCTGGAGTGGAAGCTGAAACTATTAGTTATATTGAGGCGCATGGAACGGGAACTTCCTTGGGAGATCCGATCGAAATTGAAGCTCTAAACCAAGCTTTTCGTACCAACACCGATCGGAATAATTTTTGTGCGATCGGTTCGGTTAAAACGAATGTTGGGCATTTGAATACCGCTGCTGGAATAACAGGTTTAATCAAAACTATTCAAGCACTTAAACACAAACAAATACCTCCCAGTTTGCATTTTCAACAACCCAATCCCCAAATAGATTTTGCCAATAGTCCCTTCTACGTTAATACTAAGTTATCGGCATGGAAAACTAACGGCAATCCGCGTCGTGCTGGAGTCAGTTCTTTTGGAATTGGCGGAACAAATGCTCATGTAATTTTAGAAGAAACTCCAGCAGTTGAAGCTTCTAGTTCCTCACGTCCTTGGCAGTTATTGCTACTGTCAGCAAAAACCAATACAGCATTAGAGACTGCAACTGCGAATTTAGCCACATATTTACAACTGCATCCCCACTCAAATATTGCTGATGTTGCCTACACATTGCAAGTCGGTCGTCGGGCTTTTGAGCATCGCCGAATGGTAGTTTTTCAAGATATTGAAGATGCCATAAATACGCTAACTAATTTAGATCCGCAACGAGTTTTCACGCACTACCAAAAGCCCTCTCACCGTCCAATCGTATTCATGTTTTCTGGACAGGGCGCACAATATGTAAATATGGGGCGAGAACTCTATGAAGTTGAGCCGACATTTCGAGAACAAATAGATATCTGTTCGGATATTCTCAAACCTCATTTAGGTATCGATCTGCGTTCAATTCTATATCCCAGCGAAGCACAAACCGCAGCCGCTTCTCAGCAATTAGAACAAACTGCAATTACTCAACCAGCTATATTTGTTGTTGAATACGCGATCGCAAAGTTGTGGATAGAGTGGGGAGTAAATCCTGTAGCGCTAATTGGACACAGTATAGGCGAATATGTAGCTGCTACTTTAGCAGGTGTTTTCTCCCTAGAATATGCCTTGTTTTTAGTAGCAATTAGAGGTCAATTGATGCAGGAATTGCCCTCTGGAAGTATGCTTGCCGTGCCGCTTCCAGAACAAGAAGTTCAGCCATTCTTGGGCAAAGAACTTTCTTTAGCAGCAGTTAACGCGCCATCCTCGTGCGTCGTTTCAGGCTCGACAGAAGCGATCGAAACATTGCAAAACAAGTTAAATTCTCAAGCTATAGACTGTCGCCGCTTACATACATCTCATGCTTTCCATTCTGAGATGATGCAACCGATTTTGGAACAGTTTACACTTGCTATTAAAAAAGTGAAGCTGAATCCGCACCAAATTCCTTTTATTTCCAATGTAACTGGCACTTGGATAACAGAAAATGAAGCCACAAATCCCAGCTATTGGAGCAAACATCTGCGCCAAACAGTGAGATTTTCTGCCGGAATTTCCGAGTTGTTGAAACAGCCGGAAGCAATATTTTTGGAAGTTGGGCCGGGACGGACTTTAAGCTCTTTAACTAAGCGGCATTTAGAACCAGATACCAAGCATCTCGTGCTAAATTCCTTACATCATCCTCAAGAAAAACAATCCGATGTTGCCTTATTATTAAACGCATTAGGTCGGCTTTGGATGGCAGGTATAAAGATAGATTGGTCGGGTTTTTATACTCATGAATCGCGTCATCGTCTCCCCCTACCTACCTATCCTTTCGAGCGCCAACGTTATTGGATTGATGCTAAATCGCCATCATTATCTGCGAGTAATAACTCAATAACATCCGATAAAAAGGATCGATGGCTAGTGTTTGTTGATGAATCTGGTGCAGGTTCCCAATTACTTAATAAATTGGAAGAAAAATGTCAAAATGTAATTACGTTAAAGTTGGGAGAACAATTTGCTAAAGTTAGCGAAGGAATTTATACCCTTAATCCCCAAAACCAAGACGATATTGATGCTTTACTGGCAGAACTAATACCGGAGACAAAATCATCCCAGCAAACAGACTCATCCCCGCGCTATTTAAGACCAATCCTCAGCAATTCATATATTCCACCTACTAACGAATTAGAACAACAAATTGCCGAAATGTGGCAAGAAGTTATCGGTATTAAACAAGTCGGTATTCACGATAATTTCTTTGAGTTAGGAGGAGATTCACTTATCGCTACCCAATTAGTTTCGCGATTGCGATCGCACTTCCCAGTTGAACTACCACTGCGCGACCTTTTACTTCAAGCATCCACTGTCGCTAAACAAGCAGAAATGCTTGACCAACTTCTTCTAGAAAAAATTTCTGACTTATCTGACGAAGAAGTTGAAGCTTTTTTGGCTAATCCATAAAAGTCTATACAGCCATTCTCAGGTATATGAGGTATGAGTCGTAAATTGGTAATTGGAGTTGTAGGCGCTTACCTCATTTACTACATAAGCAGGATAAGAGGGCTAAAGCCCAACTACGTACCTTTTTAAATACCTGCGTTCATCTATTCTTCATCTGCGCTTAAATTAAAATCATGGAAAACCAAACGTCTAATCTATCAGCAACCAAAAAAGCCCTTCTGGAAAAATGGAAGGCAGGGAAATTGAGAAGTTATGCTATTCCCAAGCGACCAAATTGTAACCAGATACCCTTATCTTTTGCCCAGCAAAGACTCTGGTTTATCGATCGACTTTATGAGGGAAGTTCCTTTTATAATATTCCAACTGCAATTCATTTAAAGGGACTGCTTGATGTGACGGCGCTTAAGCAAAGTCTCAATGAAATTATGAAGCGTCACGAAGGTTGGCGGACGAGTTTTGTAATAGTAGATAGGCAACCCTTTCAGGCGATCGCATCTAAATTAACCTGGGAATTACCGATCGTCAACCTCGAACATTTATCTGGTAAAAATTGGGATATTGAAGTTCAAAAAATAGCAAGCGAGGAAGCTAAAAAACCTTTTGATTTATCCCAAGCGCCTCTGGTACGGGCAACTTTGCTGCGTCTAAGCGAAACAGAACATATTTTCCTTTTGACCATGCACCACATCGTCTCCGATGGATGGTCTATCTCAGTGTTTGCAGGGGAATTGGCAACGCTGTATGCGGCGTTTTTCACAGGTCAATCTCCGTTATTACCCGAACTTCCTATCCAGTATGCAGATTTTGCAATTTGGCAGCGCGATCGCTTGCAAGGTGAATTACTCGCTACCCAACTCAATTACTGGAAACAACAACTAGGCGGTGATTTACCTGTATTGCAATTGCCTCTCGATCGTTCCAGACCTACTATTACCACATTTAATGGTGCAAAGCAATACTTTACTTTTTCCAAAAGTCTAACAGAGGCACTAAGTAAATTATGTCAGCAAGAAGAAGCCACTTTATTTATGACTTTGCTGACCGCTTTTAATACTTTACTTTACCGCTATACAGAGCAAGAAGATATCCTCATCGGTTCTTCAATTGCTAATCGTAATCAAGCAGAATTAGAAGGAATACTTGGCTTATTTGTCAATACATTGGTAATGCGAAATGACCTCAGCGGCAACCCAAGTTTTCGCACGCTTTTGAGTCGGGTACGCGGGGTAACTCTCGACGCTTACGCACATCAGGATTTGCCTTTCGAGAAGCTAGTAGAGGAATTGCAACCCGATCGAGATTTAAGCCGAAATCCTTTGTTTCAGGTCATGTTTGTACTGCAAAATACCCCGAAGTCTGAGCGAGAGATTGCTGGGTTAACTTTGCGTAGTTTGGAGTTTGATAGTGGCACATCTCAGTTTGACATTTTCCTGTCTATTAGTGAATCTAAGGAAGGATTAACTGGATTTCTAGAGTATAGTACAGACTTATTTGATGTGGCAACAATCACAGGACTAATCGACAATTTTCAAACTTTACTGGAAAGCATCGTTGCTAATCCAGATTGCCCAATTTCTGAATTACCAATCCTAACTACCCAACAGCGAGAAAAACTATTATTGGAGTGGAATAATACTCAAACGACTTATCCGCAAGATGCCTCTCTCCATCAATTATTTGAATGGCAAGTACAGGATTTTCCTGAGAGTTTAGCATTGATCGATAGCTCCGAAAAAATAACCTATCGACAACTCAATCAAAAAGTCAATCAACTTGCACATTATTTACAAAAATTGGGAGTAACAACTGAAACTTTAGTAGGAATTTGTCTGGATCGATCGGTGGAAATGATAGTGGGAATTCTGGCAATACTGAAAGCTGGCGGTGCTTACATTCCTCTCGATCCAAATTATCCAGCAGATCGTCTTTCTTTCATGCTTTCTGATTCGCAAGTTTCGTTAGTTATCAGTCATTCATCATTAATCGATCGCTTTCAAAAAATACAGGTTGTCTGTCTAGATAATGACTGGGAAATTATCGATCGCGAAAGTCAAGAAAATCCTGCCATCATATCTAAAAGTGACAATCTTGCTTATGTAATCTACACTTCGGGTTCAACTGGAACTCCTAAAGGCGTTCTTGGCACTCACCGAGGTACAGTTAATGGGTTAAACTGGTTGTGGAAAACTTATCCCTTTGAAAGTGAAGAGATTTGTTGTCAGAAAACAGCTATTAGTTTTGTAGATTCAGTTTGGGAAATTTTTGCTCCCTTACTCCAAGGAATTCCCACTGTTATTATTCCCGATGCAATTGTCAAAGACACTAAACTATTCCTAGAAACGCTCGATCGCCATCACGTTACGCGAGTCATACTTGTTCCTTCCTTGCTGCGGCTAATTGTAGATACTTACGGTAATTTAACCAAGAAATTGTCGAACTTGAAACTTTGGATAACCAGTGGAGAAGCACTAACTCTCAACTTAGCACGATCGTTCACAAAATTGCTTCCATCTGCTAAATTGATCAACCTTTATGGTTCATCTGAAGTTTCTGCAAATGCCACTTACTACGATACAAGTTTATTACCAGAAAAAGCAACTAGCGTTCCGATCGGTCGTCCTATTAATAACACTCAAGTTTACATATTAGACCGTCATTTACAACCAACTCCTGTAGGAGTCTGGGGTGAATTGTACATCGGCGGCGATGGATTAGCGAAGGGTTATTTGAATCGTCCTGAACTAACCGCAGAACGGTTTATTGATAACATCTTTGTATCGGGAACTAAGCTTTACAAAACTGGCGATCTAGGGCGTTATTTGCACGATGGTAATGTCGAATATTTAGGCCGCCGTGACGAACAAGTAAAAATCCGAGGTTTTCGAGTTGAGTTAGGAGAAATTGAAAGTGCGATAGTGCAACATCCAGATATTCGAGAATCTGTTGTCATTATTCGGGATGATACACAAGGCGATAAACAGTTGATTGCTTACATAGTAACAGATGAACCAAACTTAGTTTCACAACTGCACGGTTACTTGCTTCTTAAACTACCAGATTACATGATACCGTCTGCTTTTGTAGTGCTAGATGCGATACCGCTAACACCAAATGGTAAAGTAGATAAGCGATCGCTTCCAACTGATAATCTGCTCCGATCGAACTCCACAAAATCCTTTATTTCACCCAGAAATCTTTCCGAATTAGGCTTGGTAAAAATTTGGGAAAATCTGCTGGCTATTAACTCAATTGGAGTTACAGATAACTTTTTCGAGTTAGGAGGTCACTCCTTTTTAGCTGTACGCTTAATGGCTCAAATTTACGAACGGTTCGGACACAACCTTCCCCTATCTATTTTGTTTGAAAATCCAACAATTGAAAAACTCGCTAAAATTGTCAGCCAACCAACAAATTTGAGTTCTGGTTCCCCGTTGGTAGCTATTAATGCTTCGGGTGTGAGGACTCCTTTCTTTTGCGTACACGCCGCCGGAGGAGATATCCTTGCTTACCTAAACTTGGCAGATAAAATCGGTGGAGAGCAACCATTTTACGCCTTGGAACAGTCCCCTAACTCGGTCGAAGTTGAACCTAAATCAGTAGAAGAAACAGCAGCTTATTACCTCCAAGAAATTCGCACAGTGCAACCGGAAGGGCCATATCTTTTAGGAGGTTGGTGTTTTGGTGGTGTGGTTGCTTTTGAGATGGCGCAACAATTACAAAAACAAGGTCAAAAAGTGGATTTGTTAGTGGTAATTGACGCTATTTTGCCAGAAACAGTTATTCAACCAACAAAAGATGATGATGCTAAGTTTTTAATCCGGTTAGCTGAGTCAGTTAAAAACTGGTTCGGTATTGATTTTTCAGTCTCCTACGAGGAAATGCGATCGCTACCGTTAGATGAGCAATTTCAGTTATTGAATAGAAAGGCAAACTTCATCGTCAGCGACACGGAGATGGCGCAGTATATTCGCGATTACAAGGTTTTTAAATCTCACGTTCAAGCCATGCGAGATTATGTTCCCTGCGTTTATCCTCACAAAATTACGTTGTTTCGAGCTCACGATAAAATTGAGCATGATTTTGAAAGTACGGAGTTTCATAGCGATGATTTATTGTTAGGTTGGGGCAAATGTTCCCAGCAAGCGATCGAAGTTATTGAAGTTCCGGGAAATCATTTCTCCATGTTTGCTGAACCTCACATACAAAAATTAGCTGAGCAATTGAAATTTTGTCTCGATCGATTAGTTAGTTATCCAAAGTAAGGATATCCCCGACAAAAAGCCCTTGCCATTCGCCTATTTGTGAAAGTAGTGACAGTCGTCATTACAGCTAATGGCGAATAATTGGCAGACTGAGAGTTACCGTTGTTTCCTTTTGATACACACTGGTAATAGAGAACTCTCCTCCCGCCAGTTCGACAATTTTTTTGACGATTTTTAAGGCCAAACCGATGCCCTGTTGCTCATAGGTTTTCCGCTCAAACTGCATGAAAGCACCGATTTTAGCAATTTGGTCTTCTGTCATGCCTCGCCCTGAGTCATATACAGATAATTTCAACATATCCCCTACCACTTCACTACTAACTTTAATAGTTGTCTCTGGTGAGGAGAATTTCAGCGCATTATCAACTAATTCATGGAGAATAGTTGATAGATATCGCTCTGATATACCGATATCTGCTTCCTCAAGCGCCAACATCAAATCGTTGTGACGATTGAGTGTCTGAGCATGGGATTTCAACGCGGCTTCAATGGCAGAAGCTGAAAATTTAGTCCCGGTAAATTCGATTTTCTGCTGCCGATTTGCTGATAGTTCTAGTTCTAAATAAATCAGGAATTTTTTCGTTAAACTTTCTAGGCGACGGGCGGATTGATCCGCCCAGCTTAACATCTCCCGGACTTCAGAAATATCTATTTCTTCGAGATCGTCCTTGAGCAACCCGATTGTGCCTAAGATGCCATTGAGGGGCGTATTCAGTTCGTGAGATAGACTAGAGGCTAAGTTGCCACGCAATTCATTGAGGGTACTTTCCAAGACACTGATGGTATTTTCTTGGATATCGTATAAGGTCTGGATATTGTCATACTGTTGCTTGATTCTGAGCATAGAATGCACGCGAGCACGCAGTTCAATTCCATTAACGGGTTTACTAATGAAGTCGTCAGCTCCGGCAGTTAAACAATAGGCAAGGTCTGATTTGGAGTTTAATGCTGTCACCATAATAATGGGGACGGCTTGCCATTTTGACAGAGCTTTAATTTGCCGACAAACCTCGATGCCGTCTATTCCCGGCATCATCACATCCAGCAAAATCAGATCGGGTTCAAATGTGTCAAGATACTCGAGCGCATCATGACCATTAGCAGCGTAATACAATTGATAATCTTGCTCTGATAACAGAGTTTCAATCACATCAAAATTATCAGGTTCATCATCAACAATTAAAATAGAGCATTGAGACATAGTTGTAAGAGCAGTTCTAAAATGTATAAGGTTGGGTGGGAGTATGAGAACGTTGTCAGTTATGCTGCCAAAGTGATTTCAAAAATAGCTCCTCGCGGTTGATTATTTCTGACACAAATTGCACCGCCATGTGCCTCAACGACCATTTTGCAAAAAGCTAAACCTAACCCTATTTGAGGTATATCCGACATCAGAGTTCCAATCTCGTATTTCTCAAAAATCTTCTCCCGGAATGTCTCAGGAACACCCGCCCCCGAGTCAATCACCTGAATTTTAGCATCGCCAGATGTAAGAAATTCTAGATTTACTATGATTTGACTATTGGATGGGGAAAATTTAATGGCATTGGAGAGGAGATTATCCAGCATTCGATGGATCATGGTGGCATCGATAAAAACTTTTCTAGTGGTGTCGGGTGGTAATTGGGGGATCAACAACTGATTTTTTTGAGCGGCGATCGCTTCAAAGTTTGATATGGCAGATTGTATCAGCTCGCGGAGATCGACCTCTGTACAACAGAGACGAATTTTACCTGATTCGAGTAACGCAATTTGCAACAAATCATCAATTAATACCTGTAATGCTTTGGCTGACGAGTAAATTCGAGCCAGTTTGGTTTGTTGGGTTTCTCTGGGATAGTCTATGCTTTTTAAGAGTTCCAAGCCTAGCAAGACACCAGCCAAGGGATTGCGTAAATCATGGACTACCATTTTAACCATATCTTCCCGCAATTTGAGTAAGGTTTGCAGGTCGTCATAGTGATGCTTAATTCGCAGCATTGAATGGACGCGAGCACGCAGTTCAATAGCATTGACAGGTTTAGTGATGAAGTCGTCGGCTCCCGCAGTTAAACAATAGGCAAGGTCTGATTTTGAGCTTAAGGCCGTTACCATTACGATCGGCACGGCTTGCCATTTTGACATGGCTTTGATTTGCCGACAAACTTCGATGCCGTCTGTTTCCGGCATCATCACATCCAACAAAATCAGATCGGGATTGAATGTGTCCAGGGATGCGATCGCCTCTTGACCGCTAGCTGCATAATGCAATTGATAGTCGGGATCGCTCAAGAGGGTTTCAATTACATCAAAGTTATCAGGTTCATCATCAATGATTAAAATCGATGGTTTATTCATGGGTTATCTTTGATGAGAAGCTAAAAGCTGTTGAATGGTGGTTGCCAATTGTTTCAGCTTAACGGGTTTGGTGAGGTAATCATTGGCTCCCGCCGCCAGACAACGATCGCGATCGCTCGTCATCGCTAAGGCCGTCAGTGCTATGATCGGCACATTGACAGAGTTGGGAGCGCTGCGGATATGGTCTATAGCTTCTAGACCATCCATACCAGGCATTTGAATGTCCATCAGAATTAAGTCGGGATTTTCGGAATTAGTCAGAGCGATCGCTTCCGCTCCATTTTTTGCTAAGAGAATACGATAGCCTTTAGCTTTCAGGTAACTCGAAACTGTACTGATATTAGCTTCGTTGTCTTCTGCTAGCAAAATTAACGGTAATGCTTTCTCTTGGGCCTCGTTGGATTCGATGGAGGGTGGACTGTGAGATTCCACATCGGGAGAGGATGACGAAGTGTCAGTATAGAGAAGGTCAATTGTAAAACAACTACCGACCCCTACCTCGCTGGTGAGCCCCACTTGCCCGCCGTGCAGTTCCACAATCCGTTTCACCAAAGCTAACCCTAAGCCAGTCCCTGCATATTTACGATTTAAGGCACTATCGATTTGGATAAATGGCTGAAATAGCTTATTGATATGTTCTTGGGCGATACCAATACCTGTATCAATAATGGCAATTCGCAGATAATCCCTCACTTCTAACCCCTCTGCTTGTGCTTGCAGAGAGGAAGCGGGGGAGATGGGGAGCGGGGGAGCGGGGGAGGATGGGGAGCGGGGGAGCAGGGGAGCGGGGGAGCGAGGGAGCGGGGGAGATGGAAGACGGAAATCTCTCCGATGTTCCTGTACCCCCCTGCTCCGATGCTCCTGTACCCTCCTGCTCCTCTACTCCTGTACCCTCCTGCCCCTCTGCTCCCCCGCCCCCCTGCTCCCCATCTCCTCTGCCCCCCTGCCCCTCTGCTCCCCCGCTCCCCTGCCCCTCCGTCCGCCTTTGACGGCTCACTTCCAGAGTGATATGTCCTCCCTCTGGGGTGAATTTAACAGCGTTATTGAGTAGATTGATTAAGACTTGGCGGATGCGCCTTTCATCCACCCATAAGTCCGGTAAATTGAGGGGAATTTTAATGTCTACCTGAAGGTGTTTTTGTAAAGCTTGTTGTTTAATAAAAGCCAGACTAGATTGACACAAATAATTGATAGAAACTGAGGTATATTCCAGCTCCATTTGACCGGATTCAATTTTGGCGATATCTAAAATATCATTGATTAACTCTAGTAAGTGAGTGCCACTATGCTCAATAGTTTCTAAAGCTTTAATTTGGGATTCGTTGACAATCCCAAAAACTCCATCTTGTAGCCCCTCAGTCATGCCCAAAATCGCATTCAGAGGAGTGCGGAGTTCGTGGCTCATGTTGGCAAGAAATTCGTCTTTGAGGCGGGTAGCGCGGATTAGTTCGGCATTCGTCCGC
Source organism: Kamptonema sp. PCC 6506 (assembly GCF_000180455.1). Classification (NCBI taxonomy): domain Bacteria; kingdom Bacillati; phylum Cyanobacteriota; class Cyanophyceae; order Oscillatoriales; family Microcoleaceae; genus Kamptonema; species Kamptonema sp. PCC 6506. The sequence goes on along the minus strand of NZ_CACA01000370.1, from coordinate 5,269 downwards.
TCTAGCTGCTGTTCGTATTCTTTGTAAACTCGCATATCCCGCATAATGGTTGAGAAAAATTCCACTTCTCCGTGAGGAGATCTATGAGCTAGGAGCAATTGAGACACTGGAATTTGTTGATTTTCAGCATCTAGCAATACATTTTCTCCCAGCCAGCTTCCTTTGGCGATCGCAATCGTTATAGCCTGCTGTTCGAGCATTTCCACAGCCCACTGGGGATGGTAATCAGCCGCGTTTTGCTGAGTAACTACGGCATCAGCATCAAGCCCCCGCAGTTTTTTAAGGGCGCTATTATTCCAGATCGCGTTACCTGTTAAATCAGCAATGAGGATGTAATCAGTTGACGCTTCTAGGATAGCAATGAGGCGGTTTTGGGCTTGCTCTAAACGTTTGCGTTCAGTAATGTCCTGAGCATTGCCAATGATCTGCTTAACTTGACCATTAGCATCGCGACTAAAGACAGAATCTCGACTGTGGAGCCATCGCCATTCCCCATTGCTATGTCTCATCCGATATTCAGTATCAATAATTTCCCCATCCTGAGCCATGCTTATTTGCTCAGAGTAAGCTGGTAAGACGGATCTCAGATCGTCGGGGTGCATTAAATTTTGGGTGAAATTAATTCCCATCGCCTGAATCACTTCAGGTTGATAGCCCAAGATAGAGCTAATTTCATGATTGACATAAACATTACGCTGTGTTTGCAGATCGTAAAGATAAAGAATATTAGGCGATGAGTCGGCAATTTTTTGAATAAAACGCTGGCTTTCTTGTAGAGCAAGCTCGGCTTGTTTGCGATCGCTAATATCGACTACTACACAAATAGTTTGATCTCCTGAGTCTGGGAGAAATGCCATTCCGATCAGAACAGAAATGCGACTACCATCCTTACGGTAGTATTCCTTTTCCCAAGGCTCGATCGCTCCAGATCGCATCAGGCGCTCCATTGCTGCAAAATCAGCAGGCAGATATTCGGTAGGAGTCAAGGTATCCCAATGGATGATCGTTCCCGCGTCTAGTTCCTCTCTGCTGTAGCCCACCATTTTTAAGAAGCGATCGTTGGCATCGAGAATGTTACCCTGAAAATCGGCAAAGATCATGCCAACTACACTGGACTCAAACACTCGGCGGAAACGGATTTCACTGTTTTGCAGAGCGATTTCAGCTTGTTTGCGATCGGTAATATCCTGAATTTGGGAAACAAAATAAAGAGGTTTTCCGTAGACATCTCTCACCAAAGAGACACTTAACAATCCCCAAACTAATTGCCCCTGTTTAGTAAAATAACGCTTTTCAATGTTATAGCTGTTAATTTCTCCTGCTAATATTTGGTTAGCAAATTTTAGATTATTTGCTACATCGTCAGGGTGAGTAATTTCCTGAAATCGTAAGTCCAAGAGTTCGGCTTCGGTATAGCCTAAGAAATTACATAGGGAAGCATTTACTTTGAAGTATTTACCTTCAGGAGAAACCAGACACATACCAACTACTGTATTATCAAATGCCTTACGGAATCGTTCTTCACTTAACTGTAGGGCTTCCTCTGTCTGTTTGCGTTTGCGAATATCAATTAAAACACCGCTCGACATTGTAGCCTTACCGTTTCGATCGAAATTGAGACTGGATATATCGTATACCCACACCCAACTGCCATCGGCGGCCACCATTCGATATTCCAGTTCGCAGTTGTTTTGATTTTGAATTGCATCATTAAATAGTTTTTCAGCCTTGACAACATCTTCGGCATAGACGTGATTTCTCCAAAAATCAGGTTCACTCAGCCAAGCTTCAATCGGGTATCCTAATAACTCTTCTGCTTTGTCGCTCACAAACGTAAACCGATTATTGTTAAGGTCATATTCCCAAACAACGCCATTTACAGATTGAATCAGAGAGTAATAATTTTGGCGCGACTTTGCTAATTCAGCTTCTACCTGTATGCGATCGCTGATATCTGTTAAGGTGCCGATATAACCGATCGTCCTACCCGCAGCATCGATTTCCTGTGCCACTTGGACATAGAACCAATTAACGCTACCATCTGGGCGCAGATGCCTACCTTCACTGTGATGGAGGAGGTATTGTCCTGAAGTAGATTGAGCATAACTTTCAGCATATTTAGCCAGCAAAAAATCGCGTTCCTCTGGATGTAGCGCTTCCATCCATCCCCTACCCAAGGCAGATTCTTTGGGTCTACCAGTCATTTCACTCCAGCGATCGCTAACATAGACACAGTTTAAAGGCGAATCAAACCGGAAAATAGCCACCGGAGCAGCAGCAGCTAAGGTAGCATAACGGCGTTCGCTTTCCCGCAGTGCTGCTTCTGCCAGTTTGCGCTGGGTGATGTCAGTATCGGAACCGCTCATGCGAACAATTTCACCTGACTCATCCCGCAAACCTTGAGCACGATTGAGTACCCACATATAGCTATTATCTTTGCGTTTTACCCGATACTCGACTTCAAAGAACTCTGTTTTGCCAGCAAAGTGATCGTCAACAGCAGCCATCACGCGATCGTAGTCATCGGGATGTATTCGGCTTAAGCACTCATCAGGGGAATTGGGAATTTCATCATCAGTGAAACCGCGCATCTGCTTCCACCGGCTGGAAAAGAAAATTTGGTTAGTTTTTAGATTCCAATCCCAAATGCCGTCGTTAGAACCTTTTAAAGCTAACTGCCACCTTTCTTCACTAGCGTGCAGAGCAGCAGTGCGCTCTTCAACTTTGGTTTCCAACTCTTGGTTTAACTGCTCTAGTGCCTGAGTAGCTTGTTGGCGTTCAATGGCAATGCCAGCAATATTTGTTGCTAGAGCAACCACTGACAATTCTTGTTGATTTGGTGTATGAATGTGGCGATGATAAACAGCAAATGTCCCCAAAACTAGACCATTATTGCTGATTACAGGTACTGACCAACAAGCTTGCAATCCATGTTCTAAAGCTAATTCTTTAAAATTTTGCCAGAGCGGATCGGTGGCAATATCAGAAACAATCACGGTTTCCTGGCGAAAAGCTGCGGTTCCACAGGAGCCAACTCCTTCACCGATCGCAACACCATCGATCGCTTGCAGGTAAGCAGCCGGCAATTGAGCCGCAGCCCCAAGATGCAATTTGCCATCGCGATCGCACAGCATAATCGAACAGATAGCATCCACCAGTTGCGTCTCCATTGCTTGTAATAGAGTCTCCAAAATCTCTCCTAAAGGTTCTGCCTTGGCGATTCTTTCTAAGATGGCATTTTGGATTTTCAGTTGTGATTCTGCTTGCTTGCGCTCAGTAATATTTATACTGGTGCCCACAATCCGACAAATCCGGGACGAGGCATCTCGAATCGGGTTGAGTGTGGTCATCCACCAGGTAGGTACTTCTCTGAAGATTAGGCATTCCTCATAGGTGATAGGAACTCCTGCTTGGATACAATCGACATAGCGTTGGCGTACTTTTTTCCCAGGTGAAGTTCCTCGGATCTCTTGATTTGATTTCCCCGTTAATCTTTCCGCAGTGGGGTTATAACCTATAAATCTAAACTCTCCATCCTCTAAAACATCAACTGTAAAAATTGCCTGTTCTACGCCTTCATAGATACTGCGTAAAAATTGTTCGTTCTCTTGTAAAACTGCTTGTGTTTGTTTAAGCGCAGTGCGATCCTGGGTAGTAACTACAACTCCTGAAATCTTGCCATCTAGTTCGATATAGGGATAATAGGTGACTTTAATAAATCTGCGACCAGCATTTTGATAGTCAAACCATGCCTCGTATTCTTGAACTTCCCCAGCCAGACATCGATCGAAATGTGGCTGAATTATGGTCTTAAATACTGTTTCACCATGCAAATGGGCGACGGAATGCCCAACGATGTCTCCCCATTGTTTCTGAGTCCGATCTAAATAGGCTTGGTTGACTAACCGATAGATATAGTTATTATCCAAGAGGGCAATACCATCTGTCATGGTAGAAACCACTCGTTGATACTGGTAGAGAATAGCTTCTGCCTCTTCGCCTTCGCTTAACTGTAAAACAGTTTGTGTCAAAATCTCAGTTAAGATATCCTTGGTGAGCAGACCAATTATGCGATCGCCATTAAGTACGGGTAAATGGCAAATTTGATGCTGTTGAAATAATGTTAGGACAGCCTTGATATCGCTCAATGCAAAGTCTTGGACGGTAATGACTGGATGGCTCATTACCGACTGAATTGGCAACTGGTCTAAGGGTGTGGACTGGGTAATAATCCGCACAATATCTCGCTCAGTTACAATTCCTACCAAGCCACTATTCTCAGGGTGCGTACCGCTGCTTTCTACCACTAATACATAGCTGCAACCAGCCTCTCTCATCGAGGCGATCGCTGCCATCACAGTCAGATCCGGTGAGACCATGAGTGGATTGGGCGCGATCGCGGATAATAAATCTTTTTGGACTAGGGGAATGGAAATACTTATCATGGCTTGTGGGTATCTGATTGAGCAAGAAGTCTCCCGCCATCATCTTTACTCTTGGGACTTCGCGATCGCTATAACTAACCCCTACGATCGGAGGATCGTTATTGAGGGGCTAAAAGTTGTTGAATAGTAGCTGCCAATTGCTTCAACTTAACAGGTTTGCTAATGTAATCATTGGCCCCCGCAGCCAGACAACGATCGCGATCGCTACTCATCGCTAAGGCGGTCAGTGCTATGATCGGCACCTTCACCAACTTAGGATCGAGACGGATTTGCTGCATAGCTTCTAGACCATCCATCCCCGGCATTTGAATGTCCATAAGAATTAGATTAGGGTTTTCCGACTTAGCCAAGGCGATCGCTTCCTCTCCATTTTTTGCTAACACAATGCGATAGCCTTTAGCTTTCAGGTAACTGGAAACTGTACTAATATTAGCTTCGTTATCCTCTGCTAGCAAAATTAAAGGCAATGCTTTCTGTTGGGCTTCGTTGGGTTCGAGGGAAGATGAGCTCTGGGATTCTACCTCAGCAGAGGATAGCTCAGCAGAGGATAGCTCAGCAGAGAATAAAGCACCAGCAGTGCTAGGAAGATCGATTGTAAAGCAACTTCCAAACCCCACATTACTTGTTAGTCCCACCTGCCCGCCGTGCAGTTCGACAATGCGTTTGACCAAGGCCAGCCCCAAGCCTGTCCCATCATATTGTCGGTTAAGGGCGCTATCGATTTGGATAAAAGGCTGGAACAGTTTGTTGATATTTTCTGGGGCAATGCCGATGCCTGTATCTATGATGGCAATTCGCAGGTAATCCCTCACTTCCCTATCTCC
>NZ_CACA01000371.1:0-10671 GCF_000180455.1 Kamptonema sp. PCC 6506 | reverse complement strand
TAATTTTAAAGCCTCGGTTTTAGATTTTGGATTACACAATAAATCCAAAAATCCAAAATCCAAAACTTAATGTAGAGATACGGCCGTCTCAAACATCAACTGATTTGCAGCTTCTTCACTGTAGAAATCCCCGTGAGAATAAAGCATGGAGGGAATACCTAGCACTGAGCAAGGAAAATCAGAACCTAGTTCCCGCACGAGCGGATGATTAACAGAATTACAACCTAAAAATAGCAGTGTTGCAGTTTCCGATTCTACAACTTGTCTTAGTTCCGAGCTAACGCTCCCAAATCGGAGGTGAGCTTTAAATAAACCCCGCCATTCGTCAGCTAGACAGCGTGCTTGCCACAACAGTTTATCAGCTTGCTCAAATTGGTTGTTTTGGCAAAAAATTGCTTGAAAGTAAGATGGATCTAGGAAGGTTGTTCGCGAGCGTCCTGACTGATTTTCAGCTAGCGGCAGAGTTAAGGTAGGTGCAGCACATTGAGTAGCTGTAACTTCATTTAAACCCCACTGCTGTTGATGGATTAGTGAATTATTTTCCTCAGCAAAGTTGCAGAGATTTTGAGGATGATTACTTCGAGCTTCATCAACCACATAAACGACTTGAACGGTGACTTCTTTGCTAGTCGCTAAACGAGTTTGATGGGCCATCCACAAAGTAATATCGAGAGCAGTTTGACTTTTAGAAGAGCTGTTGTAACCAACAATAAAGTTGACGGATTTTGCAGATTTAGCTTTTTTAAAATCAGGAAATCTTGGCTCTGGTCGTAAGACCATTTGCTCAATTAAATCATGACGACCCATTGCGATTTCAAGGCGCGTTAACATTGACTTCAGGTTCACAGTTTTAACCCCTGTTATAACGAAACAATGGCGAATGAAATGTGGGTCAAGTAGGAATAGCCACTATTTATAAAATTTACAGCGACATCCCCAAGGATGTTCCAAAGACAAATGCTCTCAAAGCTAAAGTCTTGGGTACTCCTTCCATTGCCGACGGAGTTAGCTGACGGGCTAAGACTGGAAAGTGTCTCTCTCTTATCAGAATTAGAGATTAGCCCCTAAAATTGGTTCCTCCGTTCTCAAACTAAAGCTGACAGATTTTAACTGCTGCTTCAATTGCGATTAGGCTACCCACTAAATAATTACAGTTAGCGACGATCTAGGAACTGGTTTTGGATTCGGGCAGTAAGTTGGATTCGAGCCTGCGGAAAAAACCCAGCTTCCGAGCGAAACGATGCAAGACTATATAATTATACCTTAATTTACTCGTTTTGTGTAAAGTAGCGATCGAGAAAATTTAAAGCATGATTGCGGAGTTCGTAATATTCCTTAGATTCCCGCAATTCTTGGCGATTGCGTGGGTGCGAAAATTGCGCCAATTCGCACGTTAGTCACCATCTGCGGCGGGGGAATAATAATGATCCGAAATTCTTTGAGCGGAGATCCGAAATTCTTTGAGCGGATCGACTCCAGCGGCAGCAGATAGGTAGCGAACAAAGTATTCGTAAATTGAAGAACTAAGTACGACTGCCCAGACTCTTTTCTCTGGCGTTTGTAACGGCTCCTGATACGACGGGGGACGCATCAAGTCGCCCAAATATGAGGCCGTCGCGGGATGTTGCCCAGCTAGCTTCCCGATTGAGTTTGACGTTTAAACCGTATTTGCGGAAGAAGCCTTTTTTCCAGGCGATCGCAAATGGCGCACAATCGTTTACTGGTACATAGCCGACGGTAATATCGGGTTTTTCCAAGGTTTCTGGCTTGACTATTTGGGCGATCGCACTCGCTTCTTCCGTTAGTCCTTCTCTTCTCAATGCCTACGAAGTTAGCTGACGGGCTAGGACTGAGAAATGTCCTTCTCCGATCGTAATTAAAAAGTCAAAATGTAAAATTAAAACACTTTTACGTCAATAGGTCTTAGGAAGTAAGTTTTGGTAGCGGTAGCCAGCGCCTCTTTGTAGGATAGGCAATCTACTGATTGTAAATTCTGTGTCTTTTGCTAGTGGAGCCTTCAAGTTTTGCTCTGCCAGTTTGCAGCAGGTCAACTACAATAATCCAAAGGGAATACCTACCCTAATCCTCCCCCCACCCTAACCATGCTGGACTGTAGCAAACTGTTAGCTGATAAAACTGAAGCCATACTCACCAATTGGGTTGAAGCCGTTCGGCAAGACAGACACATCGAAAGTGCCGATACTTTACCGCATTCAGCAGTAAAAGATCATATTCCTCACGTATTAGTTGCAATGGCAACCGTACTGTCCAAAACTCAAGAAAGTGAAATTGGACTGATAGTAAGTGCAAGTTTAGAACACGGATTATTGCGGGCCGAACAAGGATACGATCCCTCAGAAGTAGCCCAGGAATACCGTTTATTACGACAAGTGATATTTACTCATTTAGAACCAGAGTTGCTAACCACCTCTGTACCCGAAGTAATGCGAACAATGCGTCTAATTGATGCTGTATTGGACGAAGCGATCGCGCAATGTTTTAAAAGTTATGTTGACGAGCGACTGCGAGAATTGCAGCAGATTCAAAGTCAATTAACATTGACAAATCAAGAACTTAATCGCTTAGCAAACGCTAATCAAGAAACCCTCGCTCACTTAGCTCACGAACTCAAAACACCTCTTAACTCAATTATCGGTTATTCCGAGCTATTTTTACGTAAAGAAAAACGGGAAACAGAGGTGAGAGACACCCGCCCTCAGATTGAACATATTGAACGAGTGTTGCGGAATGGCAGACAGTTACTCCGCTTAGTAAATGATGCCTTAGAACTGTCCCGCGCCGAAGCCGGACAAATCAAATTGCGGCTGATACCAATCAATGTCATCTCTACAATTAATACCGTCATAGAAACCATGCAGCCATTAGCTGACGATAAGGGATTAAAACTTATATTAAAAAACGATAGTGTACCTGATAAAATTATCACTGACCCCCATAGATTTCAGCAAATTCTCACTAATCTCATCAGCAATGCCATTCGCTACACCGAAGTTGGTAGCATCGAATTAAATTGTGAATTATTGCCAGATGAACGCTGGTCAATCGCAGTCAAAGATACTGGAATAGGCATTGCTCCCGAACATAAAGAGCAAATTTTTGAACCCTTCTTCCAAGTTGGAGAACCTAATCGCTACCAATTCCCTCCCGACAGCACCGGTCTTGGATTAGCAATAGTTTCTCGGCTAGTAACGCTTTTACAAGGCAAAATAAAGTTAGTCTCTCAAGTAGGTGTCGGTTCCACTTTTACTGTAATGTTACCATTAGAAATTAAGACAAATAAACTTTTAAGTGTCAATTGATAAATCTAGCCTAGCACTTTATAAAATCAATGATATAGCCTTCAGCTTCCTCTGAAACAATGAAGAATTGTAGAATATTTTTTCTATTGCTCTGGTAAAAAATTTGTAGCGCTATTATCATCATTATATGATGATAATAGTGCTACAAAATGCTGCTACAAACAGAGTTTAAATTTCCATTACTAATTCCCCATTTCCCTCAATCACTTCCCCAATCTGAGCAACAGAAATATCCTGAGATTCAAACCATTTAATTGCCTGTGCTGCATCTGCTAACGAAACTAATAAAACAAATCCAATCCCCATATTAAAAGTATTAAGCATCTCCATTTTATTAACTTCACCCGCCTTAGCAATCCATTCAAAAATAGGAAGAGTTTGCCAACTATTAATATCAATTTTTACAGATTGATTTGCCCCCAAACATCGAGGTAAATTTTCAGGTAAACCTCCCCCAGTAATATGAGCCATCCCCGTAATTTGCAGACCAGTGCGGAGTGCTGCTAGGACGGGTTTAACATAAATTCTAGTTGGAGTTAACAACACTTCCCCTAAACTTTTCCCGCCTAATTCTTGAGGTGTTAAACTCCAGTCAAATCCACCGCTGCTGACAATTTTTCTAACTAAACTAAAGCCATTGCTGTGAACGCCACTACTAGATAATCCAATGGCAATATCTCCTAGCCGTACCTGGGAACCGTCCAGCAATTTGCTCTTTTCTGCAATACCAACGCAAAACCCCGCTAAGTCATACTCTCCCGGTTGATAAAAACCTGGCATTTCTGCGGTTTCTCCTCCTAGCAAAGCACAGCCGGCCTGCTTACATCCTTCAGCAACACCAGCAACTACTTGAGCAAGTTGTTCTGAGTTCAATTTGCCAGTAGCTAAATAATCTAAAAAAAACAGCGGTTCGGCCCCTGATGTGAGTACGTCATTAGCACACATGGCGACTAAATCAATTCCTACTGTGTCGTGACAATCTAGAATTTGTGCCAATTTTAACTTTGTACCAACACCATCCGTCCCGGAGACTAAAATGGGTTCGCTCAAACCGCTAGGGACGCTGAAATATCCACTAAACCCGCCAAACCCGCCTAAAACTTCAGGTCGGTGGGTACTCTGCACCATATTCCTGATACGTTGCACAAAGGCTCTACCGGCCTCGACATCTACACCTGCTTCTCGATAATCCATAGTCCACGTTTGTCGTTAAGTCTCTAGTCCCTAGTCTGATTGCTAAAAGGATTTATTACTCTAGGAGAGTAAGGTTGAAGACATTAGCTGAATGCTAATGCACAAGAAAAGCAAAATTCTCCACATCCTCCCCTCCGATCCTCCCCCCATCCCTCCCCCATCCTCCCCCCATCCCTCCCCCATCCTCCCCCCATCCCTCCCCCATCCTGGCCCCTAATCTTCGCCGGTGGACAAACAGCAACATCTAATCCCGAACCCTACGCCAACTTTTTCGACTTCATCGCCTTGGGAGACGGGGAAGAACTACTTCCTGAAATTGGTTTAGTCCTAGAATTGGGCAAAGCTAATAACTTGAGCCGCGAAGAATTACTGCTAGATTTAGCTCAAATTCCCGGCGTATACGTCCCCCAATTCTACGAAATGGCAACAGATGGCTCCGTGTACCCCACAAGGCCAGATGTTCCCGAACGAATTTTGCGGCGGGTAGCAACTCCTATACCAGCCTACTCCATCGGCTTAGTGCCCTACGTCGAGACAGTACACGATCGCCTCACCATCGAAATTCGCCGGGGTTGCACTCGCGGATGTCGTTTTTGTCAACCGGGAATGTTAACTCGTCCCGCTAGGGATGTCGAACCCGAACAAGTTGCAGATGCGATCGAACAAGGCATGAGAGCCACAGGATATAACGAATTTTCGCTTTTATCCCTGAGTTGTTCCGACTATTTAGCACTACCAGCACTAGGCTTAGAAATCAAAAATCGCCTCAAAGACGAAAATATCACCCTATCTTTACCTAGCCAGCGGGTAGACAGATTTGACGAAAATATCGCTAACATCCTGGGTGGTACGCGACAAGGTAGCTTGACTTTTGCCCCGGAAGCTGGCACTCAGCGGATGCGGGATATTATCAATAAAGGTTTGACCAACGAAGAACTATTGCGAGGTGTTAAAACTGCCTTTGAGCAAGGCTGGGACAAGATCAAGTTGTATTTTATGATCGGCTTGCCTGGAGAAACGGACGTTGATGTAATTGGTATTGCGGAGACAATTCGCTGGCTACATCAGGAATGTAGAGCATCTGGGCGCAGACGGTTAAATTTTACCTTGACCATTTCTAACTTTACGCCCAAGCCTCACACTCCCTTTCAGTGGCACTCAGTCTCTACCGCTGAGTTCGAGCGCAAACAAGCCTTACTGAAGGCAGAATTTCGGGGAATGAAAGGGGTTAAGGTAAATTTTACCGATGTGCGGATTTCCGCGATGGAAGACTTTATCGGTAGGGGCGATCGCCGCTTAGCCCCAGTTGTCCGCCGCGCCTGGGAATTAGGCGCAGGAATGGATGCTTGGTGGGAAAGTTTAGACCGTGCTTTTGGCGCTTGGACGCAGGCGATCGCAGAATCTGGATTAAGCTGGAAATACCGCCTAGTAGATAATGGGGAATGGAATGTGATGGAAGGTGAGGTCACGCCGCCATCCCAGTGCATTGACCCCCCAGAGGCAGGCGTTACCAAGGCAAGTTTTGAGGATAAAGTTTCTTCACCTCCCGCTCTCGATCGCCCCCTACCTTGGGATCATATAGATACAGGCATTGACAAAGTTTGGCTGAAAACTGACTTGCAACGAGCCCTAGAAGCAGCTACAGTTCCCGACTGTTCCTTTGAAGGCTGTTCCCACTGTGGTGTCTGCGGGACAGATTTCGGTCATAACATTGTTGTTGTGCCTCCCTCGATTCCTCCCTTTGCAGGTCATTTCGTCCCCAACCAAGAGCGCAAACAGCGCTTGCGGGTGTGGTTTGGTAAGCTGGGCGATCTGGCTTTAGTCAGTCATCTGGATTTGGTAAGATTATTTGACCGCGCTCTGCGGCGCTCTTCCTTGCCGATTTCCTTTACTGGCGGATTTCGTCCTAGTCCCCGGATTTCTCCAGCTAATGCCTTACCTTTGGGCGCTACCAGTAGCGGTGAAATTGTGGACTTTGAGCTGACTCAACTTGTAGACGTGGCGTTTTTTCGAGAAAAACTGGCAGCTAATTTACCCGAAAATATTCCCATTTACAAAATTGAAGAGGTTGATGTCAAAGCTCCCTCCGCTACCCAGTTATTGACGCAGGCCGAGTATTTGATTACAGTAGGTTTAGTGCGATCGCCAGAGGATTTAGAAGGTAAGGGCAAATTTCCACAACCTCAGCCCCGATGGGCAGATTGGGTAGAGGAAATTAAAGCAGCTACGGCTTTTTGGCGGGAGCAAACCTCAAAGTCTGGCAAGGTGCAAAGCGTCAATTTGCGCGATCGCCTGCAAGAATTGGAACTTGTACCTGCATTGAGTAACAGCCCAAATAGCTGCGAAACTAACTCTGAAATTACCCTCCTTCGCTGCATCGGCAGTTGCCGTAACGACGGCACTATAATGCGACCAGAGCATATCATCTATATGCTCGAACAAGTCAGCCCGCAGGAAATTCAACTCCTTTCCACCCACCGTAACCAGCTCATCCTTAGCTAGGTTTCTCGATCCCGGTTTTGTTTTCTGAATAATGCTATAGTGCGTGGAGAGGTGACTATATCTATAAGATCGTTAGTTATCTAGCGAGTTCAAAACAACTCCAAACATCACTTGAGTTTTTTAGCAGTAGCCTTGAGCATAAGCAAACTTGTTTCTTAATAGGAAGAATAGGTGGTTAATAAATTGTCTAAAACTCCATAAATTTGTCTGATTAAGGCAAGTTGTGCTATCATTGCAAATAGCAGAAAACTAATGCTACCGCTTTGAGCGGATTACAAAGATTGGGCTTGATATCCTGGTAGTCTTAAAACTAGCTCGCCTTTAATAAGGTTCAAAGGGACGCGGCGATTAAAGGAGCTGAAAATAATGGTTAAGACGCAAAGTTATCATTACGAATTGTATAATTAGTAAGGTCGGCTCGACCTGAATTTATGCCTGTGAAGTAGAAGGGGCCGACCCCTACGCAGAAGCAGGAATTAGATTCCTAACTGTTTTTTGGCAGTGATGGATAGTTTCTATCAAGCCCCAGCAGCAGCAACAGTAGCAGCAGCAGAAGCAAAACGGTTGTCAAGAGATAGCCGATACCACTGGTTTTTACCAAGGGATAAAATTGGCATTGTTAAAGATGCCGCGATCGGTCGGCTCAGTGAAGCAAGAATCCCCTTGTCAGAAAGTGCCAATTAAGATGCTTTGTGTTTAGGAAGCTGATGTGGCAGTAGTGCTGTTAGCGCAAGCCGCTGAGTCAACCAGCAACGCGGGCTGGGTGCAACTCACTTCTGGGCAAGACTTCGAGCTTTTTGTGCATTCTTGACTAAATCCAACGCCAAACCCTCCAATGAGGGGAAGAGCAAAAATATCGATTAGTTCAAGCGAACGACTCACCATTGAGCCTGGGCTTACTCAACAATCAATCGGCTCTAGCTAGTCTGAGATTGTTAGAAAATTGCTCTATTTGACGAACAAATTAAGATTTTAGATAGTAGATTTTAGATAATTTTAGTTATGAGCCGATAGTCGGTTTCAACTAAGAAACAAATCTAAACTCTACAAACAGTTAACAGTTAACAGTTAACAGTTAACAGTTAACAGTTAACAGTTAACAGTTAACAAGCAGCTACCAATCACAGCCAAAGTCATAGGCACGGGCAGCGTAGGTGTCTTAAACTTGCTGCAAAAATTTGAGGAAATTGAATGCCAAAGCAGATAGTTATAGCGGAGCAGCATCGCCTTGCTGCTGTATTTTCCGAAGATCAAATCCAAGAACTCGTAGTCGCCACTGGCAGTCACCAAGTCAGCGATATCTATCTCGGAATTGTTGAAAATGTATTACCCGGAATAGACGCAGCCTTCGTCAATATTGGCGACCCCGATCGCAACGGCTTTATGCACGTCACCGACTTAGGGCCCCTACGGTTGAAACGCTCCGCAGGCGCGATTACAGAATTGCTTGCTCCCCAGCAGAAAGTCCTAGTCCAAGTGATGAAAGAGCCAACGGGAACTAAAGGCCCCCGACTCACGGGCAACATTACTCTTCCCGGACGCTACTTAGTTCTAATGCCCTACGGCCGGGGCGTAAATCTCTCCCGCCGCATCAAATCCGAAAACGAGCGCAACCGCCTCAGAGCGCTAGCAATTTTAGTCAAACCTGCCGGTATGGGGTTGCTAGTCCGCACCGAAGCTGAAGGGATGACAGAAGAGGCAATCATAGAAGACTTAGAAGTTTTGCAAAAGCAGTGGGAAGCAGTCCAACAAGAAGGTAGTTCCACTCGAGCTCCAGCCCTGCTCAACCGTGACGATGATTTCATCCAGCGGGTACTGCGGGATATGTTCAGCAACGACGTGAACAGAATTGTCGTGGACTCCCAAAATGGCATTAAGCGCGTCAAGCAGCACTTAATGGCCTGGAATGGAAACAAACTACCGCCGGGAGTTCTGATCGACCACCACCGCGAACGGATTCCGATGCTGGAATATTTCCGCGTCAACCCCGCGATTAGAGAAGCCCTCAGACCTAGAGTGGACTTGCCCTCTGGGGGTTATATCATCATCCAGCCCACAGAAGCGCTGACGGTGATTGATGTCAACTCTGGTTCTTTCACCCGCTCAGCTACAGCCCGCGAAACCGTACTTTGGACTAACTGCGAAGCCGCAACGGAAATTGCCCGACAATTGCGCCTGCGAAATATTGCTGGCGTGATCATTGTGGACTTCATCGATATGGAATCGCGCCGCGACCAGTTACAGGTGCTAGAACATTTCAATAAAGCCCTTAGAGCTGACAAAGCACGACCACAAATTGCCCAATTATCTGAACTTGGGTTGGTAGAGCTCACCCGCAAACGCCAAGGTCAAAATATTTATGAATTGTTCGGTCACACTTGTCCTTCTTGCGGCGGATTGGGTCATCTCGTCCAACTTCCAGGAGAAGATGAGCTAGCTCCAGCAGTGCGTGACTTTTCTACAGCGCGTGAGTCCGCAGCCTCAAACCGTTCTTTACCTCGCCCCGCTTTTGCGGAAATATTGCCGACAGTGCCAGAAGTGCCAGAACGCCGCAGTTTGACTGGTACTCCCCGCCATAGCTTCGGGGAATCCCCTGGGCCTGTTAGGGAAGAGCGCTCTCTTGAGCCTGCACGGGCGGCTTGGGAAGCTCAGAACGAGGGGTTAGATTTCGATGGGAATAGCAGTTCATCCCTGGATTTGATTAATCACCCTAGTTATCAGGATTTAGGGAATGGGGCCCGCCGCCGCCGATCGCGCCAACGCCTGGGAGAGGGTAATCTGCCTGTGAGGGAGGAGGAGCCAACGCGCAGTAAGTTACGGGTGCCAAGCGTACCTTCAATGGCTGATTCCAGAGGAGAATACTTGGGAGTTCCAGGAGTGCGGGCAAGTTCCGAGACGTTCCCCATTGCCAGTACTATTGGCCAACGACGCGATCGCGACGATTTGGAGCGGGTGCGACCAGCTAGACCAGAACTCATGAAACCAATGGTAGAACCGCCGGAAGTGATTGCGGTGGAAATGACTCCAGAGGAACAAGATGTCTATGCTTTGATGGGAGTTTCTCCGTTGCTACTGTTGGATCGAACGGTGAAAAATCCCAAGAACGCGATTATTTCGGTAACGCTTCCCGGACAAGGGGGAACTGCACCGCAGGTTGAGCGATCGCCAGTGGAGGCAGAATCTGCGATCGTTACTGAGCAGATTGGGGAAGAGTCTAATTATGCAAAGGATGAGCCAGATTATGGAAGGCAAGAGTTAGATTACTCAAGGCAAGAGCCAGATTACTCAAGGCAAGAGCTAGATTACTCAAGGCAAGAGCCAGATTACGCAAGGCAAGAGTCAGATTACGCAAGGCAAGAGTCAGATTACGCAAAGGATGAGCCAGATTATGCAAGGCAAGAGCCAGATTATGCAGCCGCCTCTTTAGTTTCCTCTGCATATTTTGAGGAAGACAGCGATGACTATTCCGAGCATAGCGGTGAAGTTTCTAGTGTTGCTGAAACTTCTCGATCCAGCGAGCAGGAGGAGCAAGAACCTCTGAATCGCCGCCGTCGTCGTCGTTCTTCTGCCTTGGTTGAAGAATGAATAGGAAAATGGGGAAGATTAAGGGCCAGGATGGGGAGGATGGGAAAGGTAGGGAAGATAGGGAAGATTT
>NZ_CACA01000372.1:0-26565 GCF_000180455.1 Kamptonema sp. PCC 6506 | reverse complement strand
CCCTCTTTCCCTAGCCCCTAGCCCCTAACCCCTAGCCCCTTCTTCTACAAAGTAGTTATTCCTTAAGGTACTGGTCAGTTTGCTTGCCAACGCTATCTTGTAGATATAGCTTAACCCGACAAATTCGGAGGCACCGTGTTTTCCAGCCTTGTTCAAAACAGTTCGCGCCAAGGAGAAATCCTCGAAGTCGTCTTCCGCAACGGTTGGGACTACATGAAACGACTCCTAACTGGCAGCAAAACCGACGTACCCACTCTGCCAACTCCAGCAGTGCTTCGCAATATCCTCGTAGATTTAGGCCCCGTGTACGTCAAATTGGGACAGTTACTCAGCACTCGTCCCGACCTTTTACCAGCCGAATATATCGAAACTCTTTCCAGCTTACAAGCTGAAGTGCCGCCCGTAGCTTGGCCAGAAGTAGAAACCATCATCCGTAAAGAACTCAAACAACCTCTTGAAGATACCTTTGCCAAAATTAACACCCTTGCAGTCGCAGCCGGTTCCATTGCTCAAACTCACCGCGCTACCCTTAAAGATGGTCGTGAAGTTGCTCTTAAAGTGCAACGCCCCGGTATTGAAATCGTCATTGAGCAAGATATCGCCGTACTCACAAGTTTGGCGGAACTTGTCATGCTCACAGACTTTGGCGAACAGTACGATATTGTCGCCTTAGCTGATGAATTTGGTACTGCCTTGAGGGCCGAACTCGACTTTATTCAAGAAGCTACTTACACTGACGAACTGAGGCGCAATTTATCTACAAGTCGCTGGTTTGATAGTAAACAAATTGTCGTGCCCAAAATTGAGTGGCAGTTGACTACAAAAAAATTGATGGTGATGGAATGGCTCGACGGCGTGCCGATTCTATTGGGCGATTTAAAATGCCCTCGATACGGTGGAGATATCGAAGCTGAACGCCAAGCAATAACTACTCTTTTATGCCGAGCCTTCTTTCAGCAATTTTATATCGATGGCTTCTTTCATGCCGATCCCCATCCAGGTAATTTATTCTATCTCAAAGACGGACGATTAGCACTTTTGGACTGCGGTATGATTGGTCGCCTTGACCCGCGCACCCAGCGAAGTTTGACAGAAATGCTATTAGCAATTGTTGATTTAGATGCTCAACGTTGCAGTCAATTAACGTTGCAGATGGCGGAATCTGCTCAGCCTGCAAATTTAGCTCAGCTAGAGAATGACTATGCTCGAATGCTACGAAAATATTACAATTTGAGCTTGTCACAAATCAACTTTTCTGAAGTTTTCTATGAGATGATGCAAGTCTCGCGGAACAATAAAATTAGGTTGCCAAGTAATTTGGGTTTGTATGCCAAAACTCTAGCTAATTTGGAAGGGGTAGCTCGTACTTTCGATCCCAGACTTAACTTGTTAGAGCAGATTAAACCATTGATGACGGACTTATTTCGTCGTCAGTTATTTGGAGATGACCCTACGCAAGCGCTGTTAAGAACTGCCTTGGATGTTAAGAGTCTGTCTTTGCAATCTCCCCGGCAGTTGGAAGTGCTTTTAGATCGAGTTACTTCGGAAACTTTGAAGTGGAATTTAACTCTAAAAGATATTGAACCTTTGCGTCGTACTTTGGGGGATTCTGCAAATCGGCTTTCTTTTAGTATTGTGGTGGCTTCGCTGATTGTAGGAGCGGCAATTATTTCTGCTAATGCTCAGACACCTGAGCTATCTTTCCTCAGCAATTCTTTATTTGCAGCGGCTAGTTTTTTCGGGTTGTGGTTAATGATTAGTACGATCAGGTCTGGGCGTTTAAGGGGATAATTGATACCGAGTATTTTGTATGTTGTTTCCCTGTCTTTGCTAAAGGGCAACAACATACGAAATTCGTAAGTTATACCAACAGAAACTAGAGCAGATGGCAGGTAGAAAGAGAGATAAGATACTCAGGTAAGTAGAAAGCGCCTATCCTAGGGGGAATAATCAACAATCTTCTGAAAAGCTCTGAAAATCTCTTAAAATAGAAAAGGACTATAGAACCCATTTGGGATCTATGTGCTTGCTGCGATCGCTAGTCTTTTTAGCATAAGTCTGACAAAACAAAGATTGAGCTTCGTTGTCGCATTTTCAAGACTTCTCTCAAAATTTTTAACTAAACTTTTACATCTTTCTACCCAAGAATTTGACCTTTCAATAACCCAACGAGCTTTGATAGGCACAAATCCTGATTTTACCACCGTTCTTGAGTTGATAAAATATCCCATTTAAGATTTCTCTTTTACTCCATCAACCTTTTGGGGCAAACCGGCGCAAAAAATCTGTTCTGCTGTTAGTTGCAATTCTGGAAATGCAGCCGATTCAATCCGGTCATCACCTCTAAACTGTTTGACCTGATACTCCCCATCAACCAGTTGGCAAACTGAGAAAGTGGGTTGTTTGGGATTGCCGATAAACCGTCTGCCACCTAAGCCAAGATAGTCAACAATCCAGTATTCGGGAATGCCAACGAGTTCGTACTCCCCCGCTTTCATCAGATAATCATCTTGCCAATTGGTGCTTACGACCTCTACAGCTAGTCGCACGGTCGCCCCCATCGTGATGATGGATTCTTTTTTCCAACGCGGTTCGTTTGCGAGTTGCGCTCGGTCTAGGACAATTACATCGGGCTGATAACCTGATTCGTTGCGGTCTGGTTTAAGTAGGCAGTCACCGGGAATGGAATAAGGCAATTGCAGTCGCCTGATTTCAAAATTGATTTCACCGGAGAGGAAACCTGTAACGTCGGAATGGTCGCCAGTTCCTAAAGGCATTTCAACAATTACTCCATTGCGTAATTCGTATTTGTGGGTAGAGTTCTCTGGATACCAAGCAACGAACTCATCAAACGTGATTGTTTTGGTTATGGTTTGGGATTGAATCATGGTTTTCTCCTTTACTCTTGAGTTGCGAGACATCAAACGATAATTTGCTAACTTTGCGATCGCTCGTTTGTTACCTGGCAGCGCCTCAACCGTTATCAAGGTAGCCAAGTATTTGAGGCTGATAGTTTGCGATCGCGATGCCCCTCTAGCTCCTGATACCCGAACATATAGCGATCGCAAGTACGTAGCCGATCGCATTGTTAATCTTCCCCAATTCTTCACCAATTTTCCCCATAAGATATAACAAAACAACCTAAGATAACTTGTTATATCTTCTCTAACTATTAGTTTGAATTGAACGGAGAGGGTGGGATTTGAACCCACGTTAGGTCGCCCTAAAGTAGATTTCGAGTCTACCGCATTCAACCGCTCTGCCACCTCTCCAAGGCTTTTGAACTCTTAATTTATAATATCGTAAACTATTATACCCCTATTGCAGGCAATTTGCAAATCTTTTTGTAAATATTCTGGGAAAAACGGGATTAATCCTGGTCTGGACAGACTTAAGTTAACTTCCTAATCCCTTGCTCAAAGTAAGGATGCGTCTGCGCCGTCAGAGTCCAAGGTAGTCTTAAAACCCTGTGCTGGTGTCCAAACGAGAGCACCATCTCGTCCTGTCCAGAATATTTTGGTATTAGCTTGGTGTAACCGTGTTGCTGCGTCTGAATCGAGGGAATTGGCGGATGCGATCGCAACTTGCGGTTTTATCGCCTGCAATAACTCAGCAGTCAGCGTTTCTCCCGACCACCAAAGCACTTGAGCTGGCTTTAAGTTTCCGGTTGCAACTAATCTTTTTTGAGGTTCGGCCTCGATGTCTCCTACTAATAACCACGTTTGTCCATTAATTACTAATTCTATCACGGGTGCTTCAGCATTGAGTAACTGCAATTCTGCGGAACCGATGTTAATTTTATGATTAATTTGTAAAGGTAAGTAAACTCCTTGACGATTTTGTATAGCACTCAGAAATGGCTGATTAGTTGTGTAATAAGTTTCTTGGGGAGCTGGATTATCATAAAATGTTTTAATCGGCAAACGTTCGATTAATTTTGACCAACCGCTGCTCAAACCTAAATGGGAATTAGCTGCGATCGCGAAATTAACTTGATTAATACCTTGTTGCTGCAAAAATGGCAGCAATGTAAATCTTACTGTATTTTCATCACCGCTGTTAATTAGGGTGACTTGTCCCCGATCTTGAATCACTAAAACAGGTTCTCCAGATGTCGCTAACACTGTTGCTTGAAATAGAGATGCCTGAGTTTGCCAAGTAGGAAGAATTACTATCCCAATAGCCGCCAGGATAGCCAAAGGTAGAAGCAGGGGAGCGGGGGAGCGGGGGAGCGGGGGAGCGGGGGAGATTTTCTCTTCTTCTTCCTTCTTTCCTCTTCTCTTCTTCCTTCTTCCTTTTTCCTGCTTCTTTTCTGCTTCTTTCCTGCTTCCAAAAAACCAAACTAAGCCTATTATTCCATAGAGTGCTATCAACTGTAATTCTGACAGAGTGCCTACTGCTACCGAGTTTCCGGGTAATTGGGAGAAATATTGAGCAACCTCAATTAACCCTTTAGCTGGATAGTGCAGCAATGAAGCTAAAGCACTTCCGGCTGGCGGCCAAATTAATGCGGCTAAAGCGCTAATCATGCCGCCAATACTAACTATCCACAGCAAAGGAGCGGCAATAATATTGACTAAAATGCTGTAAGGTGATACAACATTAAAAATATAAAGTTGTAGGGGTAATACCCAAATTGAGCAGGCGATAGGAACGGCAATTATAGAAGCGATAGCAGGCGGTAGCCAATCCAACCATTTCATGATTGCCGGAGCAGTAACTAATAATCCCAAGGTTGCTAAAAAACTTAGTTGAAAGCCTAAATCCCAAATCCAGAGCGGATTGATTAATAGTAAAATTGTAGCAGCTAATAATAACAAACCGATGGGTTTTACTTGCCTTTGAATTACCAAGGCTAATAAAGTTCCAAAACCCATTAAAGCAGCACGACTTACTGAAGGTTCTAAGCCTGTTAATCCCACTAACAAAAGTAAAGCGCCAACACCACAACTAAATTGTATTTGTTTGGAAAAACGCCTGGTTAAACTCAGTACCAAAGCCAAAACCATAGAGACTTGAGTACCAGAGGCGGCGATCGCGTGGGCTAACCCAACTTGTACGAAATAGTCGCGGATGTCGTAAGCTAAATCTACTGCTTGTTTGCCGAGGGCGATCGCGCTGACTAGAGGGCCTTCGGGTACGCCTAGATGGAGTAGCTGCGATCGCACGATTCGCTGCCGTAAAGCCCACCATCCCCACTTACTTTGGGTTTGTGCGATCGCGATCGTTTGTCGCCCTTTAAGGCCCGCAAAAGCCCCTTCTCTTGCTAAATATGCTCGAAAATCAAAAGCTCCCGGATTCGATGGCGGTTGGGGTTTGTATAGAGCTCCCGTGACTTCGATCGCATCTCCAGGGTAAACGCCTGTTGTCTGAAGCAAAGGCACTGTAACGTAGAGTTGGCCGCTGGCGGGGCGATTTACCTCTGCGGCTCCTTTGCTACCGTTGATTTCGCTGACTTGAGTGGTTTCTAGCCAGAATTGCGATCGCCCGGAGCGAGTCAGGCGGGGGGTGCTGGCAACTGTACCGCGAATAGTAACGACTACCTCTTCAGCGCTACCATTAGCAGGAATTAAATTACTGATGTCGTCGGTTGCAGGTTGTGGCGATCGCACTTGTAAATAAATGCTAGCTAGAAATCCGACAATTCCTGCTATCAACCACAGCCATTTAGGAAAGATTAATAATGAGGGCGGATTATCTGTTTTGCCTTTAGTTTTTTGTTTTTTGCTTGAATTTTGATAATAATTTCGCAATAATTTAGGCACAGCGAAAGTTGCCGCTAAGCCCCAAGCTAGCATCAAGAAGCCACCCCAGGGAATTGCTGTAAACAGTAACCCCAAGATGTAGGCTAAACATATAATAACACCGACTGTTTGATTCATCTAATTGGTAATTGGTAATTGGTAATTGGTAATTGGTAATTGGTAATTGGTAATTACCCATCTCCCCCATCTCCCCCATCCTCCCCCTCTCTTCCTCTCTTCCTCTTTCCCTAGTCTCTAGCCCCTAGCCCCTAGCCCCTTCTTTGGTAATTGGTAATTGTTAGTGGTTAGTTGAACTCGGCAACCAACAACTAACAACCAACAACTAACAATTAACAAACTAAATAGACAAACCGAGATTTAAACCAAATGCTGCATGGACTAACATAAGAGCAAGCGCCGTAGTTCCTAAATAAGCATGAACAGCACGGAGAGTTACTTGATTTCCGCCGAAATTTGTTAAAGAAATCACGGCATTAATAGCTAGTAAAATCAGCACAACTGAACCCGTCCAAAAATGGGGGCTTTCCATTACTGGCTGATGCTGCATCACCAGCGAAAGCAAACCGCCAGTATAGCCTAAAGCCATGAACAAAAACATCCAAGGTGCAAGTTTGCGGTGATCGGAACGGCTTTTAATCGCCACATCTTTATCAGCAACCAATCTTCCTCGCCATCCCGAAAATCCGACATAACTACCCATAACAAAAACAACGATACCCATCATGAGAGGATGTCCCCAATGGGTAACGGGTTCAGGAATTCCTAGACTGCGGAACTGGCTGGCTATCGGTTCTAAAAGTTCACTCAGATTCACGATTTGCTCGACACTCACTAATTTAGCTGTTCGGGAATATTTTACAGCTAATGGTCTATTAGTTCAAGCAGTTTAGGACTTTTGTAAAGTCGGCCTCTGGATGGTATTCTTACCGACCAGAGGGCGGCGTTACGTTGTTGATAGGTAAGTCCTATGGTTTATTTTAATCAACATCTTCTGCATCAGGATCGATACCCATTGCTCGCAATCGCTCTGCCAGTCGCGCTGCTTTTTGCTCCGCCTTTTCCGCTCGCAAACGTTCCTCTTCCGCTCGCAAACGTTCCTGTTCTCCCCGATATTTTTCAAGTTCGGCTCTTTCGTCACCAATTAGTAACAAATTCCCCTCACTATCCCACCAGCGCAGCCAAATTTGAGTTTGATTCTGATAACTTCCCTGCCAGAGTCCCAACTCCACTTCTAAAGGAGAAATAGGATAGTGACCCCGTGCATTTGGCTCTAGCTTTTGATAGGAAAAATCTACGAGATGATAAACCTCTAATTTATCATTCTTCATTTCATAGATGCCATAGTAGGGAATGCGAATTATCTGCTCGTAAACCCAAAACTTACCAGGTTTTTGCACCTCCCCTTCATCACTCATCAAAAGCGGAGTTGCATCGCGTTCTTCCTCTCCATTACCGCTGGCAAATTCCAAAGCAATTAAAGGTGCTAAGTGTTCTCGCCACAACACATAAGAACGGCGATATTTTCCTTTTTCGGGACGGGCAGAAACGTTCGGTACATAGAACCAGTCAGGTGCTTCTGCACCTTGTTCTGGCGGTTCAGTTTGTCGCCAATAAATGCCAGAATCTTGTCCAATGCAGTAATTACCATCGGGATGTCGCCGCTGCAAAATAGGGCCGATAGAATCAGTGAGAATTATGCTCTGGGGATGCTCTTGAAAGTTTTTCACAAAAGTACCGTCAGACTCCGGCAATTGAGTATGATCTGGAAATTGGGTAGGCAGACCTATGTCAGTTAATGTTTCAGTCATGCTCTTACAATTATTGCAACTATTGTGGATTTTGTTAACAGCATAGCGCTTAGACTTTTGCTAGTTTATCCAGGGGAAAACCTAGTTTTTCTCGCTGTTCTAAATAAAGCTGAGCCACGCGCCGTGCCAAATTGCGAATTTTACCGATATAGCGGGTGCGCTCCGTGACGGCAATCACGCCTCTGGCATCAAGTAAATTGAAAGTATGAGAACATTTTAGCACGTAATCTAGGCTGGGTAAAACTAACCCTTTCTGCGTTAATTGTTCTGCTTCTTGCTCGTAAAGACCAAACAGAGTAAACAGCAATTCCGGGTTCGATGCTTCAAAGTTATAGGTACAGTGTTCGACTTCTCCCTGAAGGTGAACGTCGCCATAAGTTACGCTATCTGTCCATTGAATATCTGTAATAGCATTAACTTCTTGCAGATACATAGAGAGCCGTTCTAACCCATAGGTAATCTCAATTGAAACGGGGCGACAGTCAATGCTACCGCACTGTTGAAAGTATGTAAATTGGGTGATTTCCATGCCATCTAACCAGACTTCCCAACCTACACCCCAAGCGCCTAATGTCGGAGATTCCCAGTTATCTTCAACAAAGCGGATGTCGTGGTCTTCGGGGCGGATTCCTAATGCTCTAAGGGAGTCTAGATAGACTTCCTGAATGTTATTAGGAGATGGCTTAATTATGACTTGATATTGATAGTAATGTTGGAAACGATTGGGATTTTCGCCATAGCGTCCATCTGTGGGCCGACGACAGGGTTCGACATAGGCGACTGACCAAGGTTCGGGGCCAATGGCTCTTAAAAAGGTGTGAGGGCTCATGGTTCCTGCGCCTTTTTCGATGTCGTAGGGTTGCGCGATTAAGCAGCCGCGATCGCTCCAGAATTTATGTAAAGTGGCAATGACTGATTGGAAGTTCACTGGTTTGAAGATAGTTAATAAGTTGATAAATTTATTTAAGCACAGTTTAAGTCAGTTATAATATAAAGTACAATATAGTTGTCTTTATAGAAGCAATTTGATACTGTGGCGCGATAGTTAGGATTTGACTCATTCTGGAAGCCCTCGATACTGCATAATTACTACAGGTACTCTCAATAAATTTTTTGCTAATTGGGAAACACCAAACTTGAATTTTAGAGACTGTGGTACTTCTTCCCAGGAAATCGGTACAAAACCAAATCGAACGTAAAAATTTTCTAGTCGCTTTCCCAAACATTCTAAATAAAGCGGTTGAGTTGCTTGTTGAATCAAATATGTTGTCAAATAAGTTCCTAACCCGCGACTGCGCCAACTTTTAGCTACTACTAAACTGCCTAATTCTTGTACCCCGGAAAAGTTGCGTAACTGTCCGCAAGCTACCAAATTCCCCTCGCATTCGATCGCCCAAAATTGCTGCCAGCGCAACTGAGTTGGGTCGAGTTTTGCACTCAGCACTAATTTCCGAATTGACCATATATCTTTAGCAGAGGCGGCGCGAATAATGCACTCTGCTGGTAAGGAGAAAGAACTTTTATTCACGCTTGGGTAAGTGATTATGAGTGGTGATTAATTATATTCTAGTCTGCGATCGCGCCTAACAATACATCGGCCCCAAATCGCACGGGATCTGTACAGGGTAATCCCGTTTCTGCTTGAATTTCTGCTATTGCTAATCTCGCCGCAGTTTCCTCCAGATGGTGAGTATTAAGCGCGATCGCACTTACTTTCGCCCCCACAAAAGCACCCGCCGCCTGTGATACCATCTCGTATAATTCCACAACTTTGGATAGCGATCCAATTAGTATGCGGGGATGATGGCGGATGTGAGTTTGTCCAGCTCGATGCGCTAGCACTAAGTGAGTAGGCTGAGAACCTCGTAGTAGGGGCAATGTAGCTGTTGAGCCCGGATGTAGCAGAGAACCTTGACCCTCGATGTGTAGGATGTCGCGATCGCACCCAAATTCTACCACCATTTGCTCAACTGCACCCGCCGCAAAATCCACCCGCACGGCATCCAAGGGAATACCATCACCAGCAATCATTAAACCAGCTTGTCCAGTTGCTAAAAACTTGGAACGTAAGCCACGTTTTAAGCAAGTGCGATGCAGTTCCAAACTCGTAGACATTTTACCGACACTCATATCCGTACCCACTGTCAATACGCGGCGGCAATTGAGATCGGCAGCTTTAGCAGATGCGATCGCGCCTACTTTTTGCGGTTCTTGACGCACATCCCAAATCCATTGATCGTCTTTTAAAGGTATTTTAATCAGTGGTGCAAGCTGAGTATGTAAACCATTTACCACTGACAAACCCGCAGCAATTGCTCGATTAATTTCCTCTAACCATTCTGTTGGTAAAACACCCCCAGAAGGAGCAATCCCAATTAACAGAATATCTGGCGAATAAGATAAAGCTTCTGACACCGAAGCAACTATCGGCACTTCTCTGGAAATTCCCGTTAATTCACAGAAAGATTGTCCGGCACATTCAGAGTCAATTGCAGCCACAACTGAGGCTTCGCTGTAGCGTAAAAATGCTAAGCCAGTTTTGCCAAACTTACCAATAATTCCCTGGTGTAATAGGATAGCAACTTTACCATTATTAATTTTATAAGTAGGATCTTTAGGAATCATAATTTACCTCTGATGTTGATATTTCTTTAGATTAAATACATTTTTGGTAAGTCAAGGATGCCGCTGTTTATGACAGCGACATCATCACTCATTCTTACTCAGTTAAATCCTTGGGATCTATACCCAATTCTCGTAATTTAGCAGCTAACCGATCGGCCCGTAGGCGTTCTTGTTCGACTTGTTGTCGAGCAGCATCAGCTTGTTGTCGAGCAGCATCAGCTTGTTGCTGAGCAGCATCAGCTTGTTGCTGAGCAGCTTCTTCTGGCAACAAAATAAGATTGCCAGATTCATCATAAAAACGCAACCAAACAGTCGTTTCTCGCTCAACAGTTCCCCCCCATGTTCCTAACCACATACCTAACCTTTGACACCATAGCCAACCCTGTTGATTTCGCTCTAATTCTTGATATTTTAAGCTCCCATTTAATCGCCACCCTTGCAGAGAATTTGGGTCAAAAGGATTAAACACAAAATAATCAGGAGTCCTGAAAACTTGCTCATAAAGATCCTTTTTGACTCCCGTATCTATATTGGCAGTCGAAGGTGACATTAGTTCTACAATCACATCTGGATAACGACCTTCTTCATCCCAAACTACCCAACCTTGTCTCGAAGTAGTGCCATCAACACCTAAAACAGCAAAAAAATCAGGGCCTCTAAAGTCCCGATTTCGCACCTGAATTCTGCTGTAATAAATGAACATATTGCCGCCAGTAAAAAAGTCATTGCGGTCATTCCAAGCGTGTTCTAATGACCGAATGAGGACATTCATAGCAATGCGGTGGCGTTTCGTTTCCAAGGGTTCTCCGTCATCAAAAATTAAATCGGTCGGTGGCTTGTGTTCTTCACAAAATGCCTCAAATATTTCAGCTTCTGAGATGAATTTTGAAGTTACTTCAATTGACATCTCTCCCTCCTAAGATTTGACTTGCTATTTCTATTATATATTATCAATTCGGGAAACACCCAGTCCTGGTAAATCATTGGGCAGCAAACATCCATTTTCTAAGACTGCACCAGCGAAAGGATCGTCTATTAAATTAAAATGACTATCCAAGTCAAGATAGTCAGCTAAAGGTGATAATTGTGCGGCGGCTGTGTTTGCCAATACACTATCAGAATAGCAGCCAAACATCACTTGTAAACCATAAGCTTTAGCCGCGTGTATCATCCGCATTGCTTCAGTTAATCCCCCCGCTTTCATCATTTTGATATTAATGCCATGTACGCAGTTAGCTAACCGAGGCATATCCCTACTATTAAAGCAACTTTCATCTGCAAAAATTGGCAGTGGTGACTGACGATAAAGCTCCAAAAAATCCTTAATATTTTCCATAGGTGATAGTGGCTGCTCTACATACTTTATTCCATACTTTTCTAACCAAAAACACATTTTAATGGCATCCGTTAAATTCCATCCACCATTAGCATCTATGCTAATTTGGATGTTTTTAGGTGCTTCATCTAGCACCGCCATTAACATCGCTCTATCTGCTTCTATGCCATCAGAACTACCTAATTTTACTTTGAGAGCACGATACTTTATACTGTTTTGATAGCTGGCATCTTTTTCAAACCAATCTCGCACCCTCTGCCGAGCACCTTCGGGCGAATTAATACCAATTGTAACTGAAGTTGGTACAATACGCGATCGGTCAATTCCCCACAGTTTCCATAGCGGCAATCCTACTTTTTTGCCCAGCCAATCATGGAGTGCCATATCTATTGCTGCACAAGCTGCTGAAGGTAACTCAACCTCCCTAAATATGTCTTCAATTTGTTGACGCTCTAAAGGGGTAAATTTCTCTAGCAGCGGCGCAATTTTCTGCAATGCCGCCACAAGATTTTCTGTAGTTTGAGGGTAACTGCCTATAGAAAAAGGCGAAGCTTCCCCCCAACCTTCGATGCCTTCATGCTCCAATCTCAACCATAAATTCGTAGTTTGGGCAGTTGTACCCCGACTGATGGTAAGAGCAAACCGTTTATGGACAGTGAAAGTTTGAATGTCAATGTGCATTGTGATTTAGGATTGGTGGTTTTGAGATGCAAGCCAAGACTAATTTAGTTCCTTTCCCTTCCCATTTTTAACTTTTTATTTTATAGTTTAACTTTGCTTTGTCAATCGACCAGAACTTTGATGAAATTCCAGATTTCTATCTCTCCAAGGAGAATCGCCGCTTCCCTGAGCATTTGGGTGCTATTCTTCGGCGTGGCTGGCTTAGTGGTGCAAGTTCTTCGCTATGGCTTTAATTATCGCGAACGATGGATGGATTTATTTAATCTTGACCGAGAATTAAATTATCCCTCATGGTATCAGTCGTTTACGTTACTTTTTTGTGGAATTCTCTTGGGAGTAATTGCCTCTGCGAAGAAAAAACAGGGCGATCGCTATTCTCCCCACTGGAAAGCTTTATCAATTATGTTTGTGCTTTTTGCTTTAGATGAAAGCCTGAGTTTCCATGAATTGTTAATTATTCCAGATTTACGAAAAGCGCTACATCTTGGGGGATTATTTTACTTCGTTTGGGTGATTCCTGGTGCTATTTTTGTATTGGTAACAGCCTTCAATTATTTCAAGTTTCTGCTTCATCTTCCACTGAAAATTCGGTATTTATTTATACTGGCGGCAGGCTTTTATATTGGCGGAGCTCTTGCTATGGAGATGGTTGGTGGCTACTATGCAGATGTAGCTGGTCAGCGCAACTTAATATATGGGACAATAGCCACTACTGAAGAACTTTTTGAAATGGTAGGAGTTCTGATTTTTATCTACGCATTGCTTGCTTACATAGGCTCCTACATACAAGATATCGATCTGCGGTTTAAGGTACTTGACGATCGAGATAGGTAGAATGATTTGTTGCTAATTGTTGAGGGTGTATAAACAATGACTGTCGAAAGTTCAAAACTAAAAATTGCCAATGGTGAGAAACCTTGGTTTCATTCATTACTGCTGCTAATATGGATAGCAATTGGCACAGTTTTGCGCTTTACTAATTTAGCAGGAAAGCCACCTTCAACAATTGAGATAGCAACCATAGTTTTTAGTTTGGGAAATAGTTTGCAGACGATACCGTTAGATAGTGCGATCGCACTTGATGCGCTATTGCAGCCATTACAACTAAATCCCGAAGCTAATATCACCTCAGTTATCCACAATTTGATGACAGAAAGCACTCATCCTCCAGTTTATTTTGTATTGGCTCATTGGTGGATGAAACTATTTTCTAACGACGCGGGTTTAGTTTCTTTGTGGGCCGCTAGAGCGCTTCCTGCAATTCTTGGTGTCGCCTCAATTCCAGCTATCTTTTGCTTTGGGTTTGTGGCTTTTCGCTCTCGCTTAATAGCTCAAATGGCAGCAGCAATGATGGCAGTTTCTCCCTACGGGATATTTATCGCTCAAGAAGCTCGTCACTACACTTTACCAGTTTTATTAATTATCGCTTCTTTGGGCTGTTTAGCAATAGCAACTAGAACAATTAATGAGCGAACTGTATTGCCGATTTGGGTAGGATTATCGTGGGTAGGAGTTAACTGTTTAGGAATTGCCACCCATTACTTTTTTATTCTTGTTGTTGCTGCTGAAGGTTTAAGTTTAATAGCTGTTATTTTGATTAAAAATAGGACATATCGCCAGGAAAAATTAGATTTAGCTTCGACTCACAATTTAACGCTTAAGCCTCAATTACTAATTCCCAGTTCTCTATTCCGAATTTATGCTGTGGCTGCGGGTACATTGGTGGGATGCTTGGTTTGGGTTCCCGCATTGGAGACTGCTTCTGATAGTGAAATGACTCGCTGGATTTATGAGGGAAAAAACCTGATTGAACTGCTAGAACCAGCACCAAGAATTTTAGCGTGGATGGTGACAATGCTGGCATTATTGCCAGTGGAAGGAGTCTCTTTATCGGCGATCCTTATCTCTGGTTTGATATTATTGATTTTCATGTTTTTTGCGTTACCAATTTTGATTCAAGGTGTCAAAATTAAATTAAATCAATCAGATAACAGCTCGATTGCTCAAGTTTTATGCGGGTTTATCTTAGCTGCAATCTCCATCTTTTTAGGGATAACTTACATTTTGGGTGCCGATTTAACTCTAGCGGCTCGTTATCAATTTGTCTACTTTCCTGCGGTTATCATTTTGTTTGCAGTCAGTCTAGCTATCTATTGGGAAGAGCGGTATTTAGAAACAAACAATAAATTTAGTAATGTTTTTAAATTGCCAATTCTAGTGTTAAAAATAGGAGGACAAAAAGCAGTAACAATTATCTTATTAATGGGTTTGCTTGGTAGCATGACAGTTGTGGCAAATTTGGGTTTTCAAAAATCGAAACGCCCAGACATTTTAGTTACGCAAATTGTTAAAATACAAGAAGCATCGCCAAAGGTTCCCGTTTTAATTGCAATGGTTCGCAAAAGCCACTCGGAAACAAGAGCTATGATGGGGATAGCGTGGGAGTTTAAACGTTTATCTAGTTCATCCCTGAGTACAAATTCTCAATTTAATTATCCTCAATTTCTGCTAGCAAAAAAAGAGGGTGATTCTCAAACAGCGACGGATGCACTGCATAAAACGTTAGCTCAAATGCCAAAACCTTTGGATTTGTGGACAATAAATTTTACTGCTTCGGTGGATGAAAAAGGGCAAAATTGTGTAGTTGATTCCCAATCTCAGCCTAAAATAGCTGGCTACAAATACCGATTGTATCACTGTTTATAATTGGAAAATTGGAGATATTATGACTATCTACTTTTATAGCACTCGCGAAGAACCCTACGGATGTTTCTCTAACTTTTCTGCTCACGGATTTGAGTTAGAAGGAGTATATTGGCTAACTAGCGAACATTATTTTCAAGCTCAAAAGTTTGTAGGTACGCCTCATGTTGAGCAAATTCGACAGGTGAAAACACCGAAGGATGCGGCGAAAATGGGGCGGGAGCGCAAACGTCCCCTTCGCCAAGATTGGGAAGAGGTGAAAGATGATATTATGCGAAAGGCGGTGCTGTGTAAATTTGAGACTCATGCGAATATCCGCGAAGTTTTGCTATCTACAGGTGATGAGGAAATTGTCGAAAATTCACCAATAGATTATTATTGGGGTTGTGGCAAAGATGGCAGCGGCAAGAATAAATTAGGGCTAATTTTAATGGAAGTAAGGGAGATATTACGGCAGCGGATAGAGTAATATAAGACCTATTACCAATTATAGAAGAAGGGGCTAGGGGCTAGGGAAAGAGGGAGAGCGGGGGAGCGGGGAAGATGGGGAAGATAGGGGAGATGGGTAATTAGCTATTAGCCATTAGCCATTAGCCATTACCAATTAGCCATTAGAGAAAATTTTTCCATTAGCAATTAGCAATTAGCAATTAGCCATTAGCCATTAGCCATTAGCCATTAGCCATTAGGACTTACACTCATGGCTCCAGAAACCGGGTTTTTGAGAGAATCTGGGGGTCATAACGAAGTATTTTCGTAAAAAACCCGGTTTCTTTGGTTGGATGCGTAAGTCCTGAATAATTTGGAGAATTGGTATAACAACCAACAACCAACAACTAACAACTAACAACTAACAATTAACCATTATCAACAGCTATACGAGGAAGACGGTGTTTAAAACTACAGAGAATTTCCCAGGAAATTGTACCTAATTCTGCGGCCCAATCATCAGCAGAAATTTTATTTTCCCCATCCTTACCTAACAGCGTCACGACTTCGCCAACTTCTAAATCGGGAATAGAAGTTACATCTAGCATGATTTGATCCATTGTAATCGCTCCCACTTGCGACACCCATTGACCCCTGACTAAAACCTTCATTTTATTTGATAAATTGCGGGGGATTCCATCAGCGTAGCCAATGCCAATTACTGCTAAGCGCATTTCACGATCAGCTATAAATTTATAGCCGTAGCTAACACCAGTTCCCGCTGCAATTGTTTTGACTTGCGTTACTTTTGCTTTTACTTGCATTACAGGCTTTAAATCAATAACTGACTGCAAATGTGGTGCTGGATATAAGCCGTAAGTAGCTAAACCGACTCGCACCATGTCATAGTGTAAGCTCTTGTCAGCTAAGGCGGCGGCTGAATTTGCTAAGTGCAAACGAGGGCTAGATTTTGGATTTAGGAATAGTTCTGAGTTCTGTATTTCGCAGTTGGCGATCGCACCTTCAAATCGCTGCTGCTGTTGTTTCATTACTGTGAAGTCTGGACTATCAGCCGTAGCTAGGTGAGAATAGATGCTGGCTAATTCTAAATTTGGCGATCGCGCCACTAATTGTACAAACTCAGCAGCTTGTTGCCAAGGAGATCCTAACCGTGACATTCCTGTATCCAGTTTGACGTGAACGGACAAAGATTTGTTAAGAGTGCCGAGCACTTCTGAAAAAACTAGGGCTTGCTTGGGAGTGCAGATGGTAGGTTGTAATTGCCAATGTGCGATCGCTTCTACTTGTTCCGGCGTGTGAGTTGCCCCTAAAATCAAAATTGGTGCGTTGATGCCGCGATCGCGCAATTCTATCCCTTCTGGAATCGTCGCCACTCCCAGCCAACTAGCACCCGCCTCTAAAGCCGTTTGAGCAACCGTCACCGCACCGTGACCGTAAGCATCTGCCTTGACCACAGTCATCAGAGCCGTTTTGGGGGATAATGAAAGCTTAAGCTGGCGCACGTTGTGGGCTAAAGCGGCTAAATCAATTTCTACCCAAGCTCGTTGGCAAAGTCCACCGTAGGCATCCCATCGCATCGTCTGGGGGTTTGCTTGTGTCGATGTTGCGATCGGGTTTTCTTCCCTACTTAACATTGCGATTTACTCCTACTTAAACTTAGACCATTAACAAGACTATAGGCATAAAGATTAATCGGGATAGCTGAATAAGACAATGACCAAAGAAACCGGGTTTTTTACCAAATCTGCGATGTTCTAACGAAGTATTTTCGTAAAAAACCCGGTTTCTGGGCCCTTACAATGAATACTGGCTAACTTCCTCTACTGATAAACTTAGCGCTTCTGCTACTTGCTCTGTATTCAATCCCATTGCTAATAACCGAGGGATAGCAGCCCGTCGCGATCGCGCTTCTGCACTCAAAGCCTCCTCTGCCACAGCAGCTCGTTCCTGTTCGACAGCAGCTCTTTCTGCACCTGTCAGCAGCAAATTACCCTCGCTGTCCCACCACCGCAACCATAGCATTGTCTGATTTTGATAGCTACCTTGCCACAGTCCTAACTCTAAGTTAATGGGCGCGATCGCATAATGGCCGCGCGAGTTGGGAACCAACTGCTGATAAAACCCATTAATCAGGTTGTACACTTCCAGCTTGCCACTACGGATCTCATAGATGCCATAATACGGAATCCGCATGATCCGCTCATAAACCCAAAACTTGCCAGGTCTTTGCACTTCACCCACTTCTGAGTAGGATAGCGGCGTTGTGTCTCGCTCTTCGGAACCATCTCCTGATGCGAACTCTAACGCGATCGTCGGTGCTAGAAACTCCCGCCACAGCACATAAGAGCGGCGAATTTGACCATCTAACAGTGGTGGCACATTAGGGACATAAAACCAGTCTGGAGCTTCTGCGCCCTTTTCCAGGGGGTCAGTTTCTCGCCAGTAAATGCCACAGTCTTGACCAATAGCATACTGCCCATCGGGATGAAGCTTCTGCAACAGGGGGCCGATAGAATCAGTCAAAATAATGCTTTGGGGATGCTCCTGAAAATTTTTCACAAAAGTGCCGTCTTCCTCTGGCAGTTGAGTGTGGTCGGGGAAAGGAGGGGGAAGGAAAGTTTTTTCGGCTGCCTGGGTCATGTTACCTCTCAAGTATTGCAGCTTAGATGAAGGATAAAACACTTTTAGTTTAGTATAAAATGAGCCAAGGCGATATATCCATCTAAACTAATACCTTGTCCGTCTTAATACAACGCTTCCATTTAGTTAGCAAGTAACCAACCTTCTATTAGTCCTTTTTTCTCAGGATTAGCTGATGTAATTACCTCAAATTGTTCCGATTTTAAAATAATGTTTTCATAATCAAATTCTCCGACTAAAGTGGGATCGGGAATTGCCAAATCAACCGCATAACCTTCTTCTGGAGTTTGATAACATTCAACTATTACACCAGTAATTCCTTTAGGAAAAACTCGATCGTCCCAAGTTGATGCAATATCAGTTAAAGTTTTGATTTCATCGTCAATTTGCGCTTTCATTAGTTATCTCCTTTATTGACTTTTAACCAATTAGTAATTAGGCGTGATTGACCTTGTTCCATTTGCCATTTAGTAAGTAAAATACCGCGCCGACCATTAGGGCCTTGAATAGGAACCTTTACCTCAAATCTTATACCATATTCACTATTTTTGTCTAATGTTGCTGGTATAAATGGTAGCTTAATTAGTAATCGATCAAACTGAGACTGAGCGATCGGATTTAGTTGTTTCTTGGAACCGACTCCCCCACCATTCCTGAATTGGTATCGTTACTAACTCAATATCTATAGGCTCTTTGATAAAAACGTTTGTATCATTAGGCCAGAGAGTTTGCCAAGCATAAAAAATTATTTCTCTGATTTCTTCATTCTCATAAGGATAGTCGCTTTCATTTAATCTAGTACAGTCAAATTCCGGTTGGGAAAGGATATACTCAAATGCTAATTTGAGAACATCCATATCGCCATGTTTAACCGCACCTTTTTGCATTTCTAAGACATATTTGTAATAACCAGTAATATCATCAGGGGGTAAGTCGTTGCTATTAAACCAACTTAGTAAAATATCATGCAGATGGTATCTAATCATTGGTTCGCTAATTTGCATAATTTTCTCCTATTTTTCCGTTCTAACGTTAAGTAGTAACTAAAGGAACAAAACTATCCAATTTTATCTGTAAGTCTTCTACTAAGATTAGATGATATTTCTGCGTTTTTAGCTGTTGCCAAATCATCTTTGTAAAATCTTCGCATACTTTTTGTCGTTCCATTTCGGCTGGAATATTAATAGCTCGAATTGATATTTGATATGGATAATCAGAAAATCTTAAGTCGCGATCGTCCTCAAAATCATGGTTACTCAAAGTTACAACAATTGTTTGATTTTGAAACTCATACCATGACTCATAATTATCATATTTATGAGTAAGTGAATGAGATAGTAAGAGTTCTAACTCTTTGACCAAATGTTCAATTTGACCAGGATAATCAACAAAAATGTCAATTGTTTTAGACATAAACAACTCCTA
Organism: Kamptonema sp. PCC 6506; assembly: GCF_000180455.1. Taxonomy (NCBI): domain Bacteria; kingdom Bacillati; phylum Cyanobacteriota; class Cyanophyceae; order Oscillatoriales; family Microcoleaceae; genus Kamptonema; species Kamptonema sp. PCC 6506. The sequence goes on along the minus strand of NZ_CACA01000372.1, from coordinate 7,132 downwards.
TTGAAAGTCCGTAGAAATTAGATCGAAACCATCACCAAGAATGCGGACACTATCAAGTTTACCTCTACTAATATTTTTAGCGCGTTGTAAACCTAAATTAGCTTCGGCTTCTGTTAAACCAGAACCCCTAGCATCAATAATTATATGCCGAGCTTGCCCACCACGCCGAATAGAGCTATTAATTTGATTCTTAACTGTGCTATTCGTAGCGCCCATAACGAGGCTTTTAAACTCAGTAGGAATGCTATCGACTTCAGCATCCGCAGTGCGTCCTTGATTGGTTTCTAGCAAAGATTTAACTGTTTTACCTTTACTAGCCAATAAATTAGCAACGGCTTTTTCTTGAGGTGAAAAAGTTTTTTCTGATTCATCTATTTGATTTTGATTCAGGCCATTAGACACTCTATCATTCGCTAAAGGTTTGGTGTGGGTTTGAGATTCTATTATATTAGATTTTACCACAACTTACTTCAGTCAACATTAGTCTTGACCAAGAGTAGCAGTTGGACTTCCCTTGAAATCTAATTATAGTTCCTCTTCTGACTCATCTCGAACTTTGAAATAGTAAAAGAGATTAGCTACAGCCAAATCAGACGTTTTTTCCAAATTCGACGATACTAAACTTTTATGACCCGCTATGTTCCCTTGCTCAATAATATAATCTTCGTACTCTTGACGCTGCTGCGGAGCCAGCATTAATTCGAGTTGAGTGCGAAGAGAATAAAAATGAGACTTAGGTTTCAAATTTTCATAAAATAACTGTTCATCCGTTATAGCTAAAGCTGTTGTGGATGAATTCTTCTCTCCAATAACAGCTAAGTTGGATTTACTCAAATCAGCACTTTGTAACTGTTTTAATTCACTTGGTGGCAAAGACTTTATCCATTCAATATGATTTCCCCAAGTGTCTAATGCGGCTAAATCGTGATTGTGAATCCGCGTGATTTCAGGAAACAGGAAATCTAATTCGTCGTCACAGTCGCAGCCAGCAATTACTGTTAAGCCATCTTGACGGATTTGTTGTTGAAGCTGAGAAATGCGATCGCTCGCCGCCGCCAACTCATTTTGTACCTGATAAGTCCCAATAATACTCTGTTCAATTGCCCAACTGCACTCGAACCGTCGCAACTGTCCTGCTGCACAAGTTTCTTGTAATAAATGCGGATTTCTGTAATCTGCTAAAGCTTCAAATAACATCCCTCGCGCTGCATCAATTTCAGCATTGCGGCGATTAATATCTTGCAATTGTAATGCGGACTGCATTCGTTGAATTGCTTGATTAAATAATCCATAAGCTCGAACTAAAATTAAACGATGATTCTCAAATTTCATCTCTTGAACCATCTGGGAAATTAACTGCTTAATTTCCGTCCCTTGACCTTTTAAAAGTTGTTCTAAATTGATAAAACCGTTTTCTACTTTAACTTCCAGCCTCTCAACTGCTTTTTTAAGTTTCAATGTCTGGTGCAAATTCACCGCTGATAAGGCTACCCCAGCCACAGTTCCTACACCAATGATTGCTGTAGTCGCTTGCAATACGCCCAAACTATCTTGGACAGCTTGAAAGCCCATCTGCATAGCTTGAAAGCCTTTGTGCGTTTGGTGCATCTGCAAGCCGCCCATAGCAAGCTGCAACGGCGACACAAACGGTGATAGCGGGCTGTTGTTGACGACCGCGCCAATGGCATGACCAGCCCACTGTCCCGTCACTGCATCTCTCGCCATGCCAATAGGTACTCCAGCAGAGCTAAATGCTTGTACGTATTTGCCAGCCTCTATCCCAGCCTGTATCGCTGCGGGAAATACAAAATTCATCATAAATTTTTACCCTCGTAGCATCTCACAGCATAACTGATCTATTATGATACATTGAATAAAAAAAATTTCATTAGGCGCTGCAAATGAATACTTTGCTAATTAGTTCCCAAACAATTGAGCTGGTTTCACGCCTCACAGGGCAAAAACTCCGTAAAGAGGATCTCAGTCCCCCTATTCTCTTCCTGGTGGCGTTGATCATGGTGTTGCTGGGAGTCATCCATGCCGACGGTACGGTTAGCACTGAAGAAACGCAGCGACTAGATAAAACTTTAACAGAACTTATCCCCGCTAATAACAGTTTGCAACAATTTGCAAAGCTAATCGTTAAGGGCGTGCAAGAGCAGCAAATTTACACAAAAGTTGAAGAATCGCTAGGACTGACAAGGTGTTTTTCTGAGGCAGAAAAACTGTTGCTAATTAGCTTTGCATATCAAATGTCAGCCGCAGACGGTAGAATCGACAATCGTGAAAAAGAATATTTAAAAATTATTGGCAACCGCCTCGGAGTTGATGGGCGATTTTTGACTGTTTTAGAAGCAAGTTTTAGTAATCAAGCAGTAAACGAGGCAGCAGCTTTAGCAGAAATAAACTCGTTACTCGATCCAGCCCAGTTTCAATCTTTGGATGCTTTATTTGTCCGTGCTGCTACTCATATTATCCAACATTTACCAGGCAAACAGAAACAGCAAAATACTCAAGCTAATTCAGCGCGAATTGTTGAACAAGCACCAGAACCAAAACATCAAAATAATCAAAAGCATTCAGTTTCCTCATATCAAGAATTGAAAAAGTTTCAGGAGTCTAGGCAACAACTAGACAAGGTTTGTGGCAAACTATTTTCAACTCTACGAGATGGCAGCGATCGCAACATTATATCAGCTAATTTAACTGAAGAGACAACAAAAATTTCTCGCAAATTGCAATCTCAACGTTTTCGTGTTGCTGTTGTTGGTGAATTTAGCAAAGGCAAATCCACTTTACTTAATGCTTTGTTGGGTGAGGAAATTCAACCAGTCCGAGATATTCCCTGTAGTGGTACGGTAACGGTTTTGAAATACGGCTCAAAGCAGCGAGTGATCTGTAAATATAAAAATGGACGAGAGGAAGAAATTTCACCGCAGCAATATAAAGATAAAGCTTCAATTTCTGAGGAAGCGGCTTTAGGTTCGGTTGGGGATGAAATTGCTAGTTCAGAACTTCAAGAAATCGTTTTTGAGCATCCGAATCTTGAATTGTGTACCAATGGTGTAGAAATTATTGATTCTCCCGGATTAAATGAACAAGCCGAACGCACATTAGTTACCCAACAGGTTCTCAAAACAACTGATGCAGTGATTTTTTTAACTCACGCTCAAAATGCTTTGACAGAAAAAGAGCGGGAACTACTTTTGTATTTGAAAAAAGAGTTAAATCCCGGCAATGATAATGAACCAGCAAAAAGTATTTTTGTTGTAGTTAATTTTGCGGATTTGCTACGTCGAGAAGAAAGTCGAAAGCAAGTAAGACAAAGGGTAGAAACAATTGTTCAAAGTCAAAATGTAATTGCTGGTGAAAACCGGATTCATTTTATTTCGGCTCAATCAGCCCTTGATGCTATTTTATCTGGGACAGAACTTGATGCTATTTTATATGGGACAGAAAATGAGTATGTAAAATCTTTTCAGGATTTTACCAAATCTCTCGAAAAGTTTTTAACAGTTGAACGAGGCGCGATCGCAGTTCAACAATTAGCCGCCGGAATTAAACAAATCCTTGAAACTAGCTGCGAGGAATTGAATCAAGGGCAGAAAATATTAGAAGGTAAATTGACGATTTCTCAAGAAGATAATCCGAAAATATTTGAACAAATGGCAGAAGTTAGCGGTCGCGATGTGAAAATCAAACTTTTAGCGGGAAATATTGATGGATCAATCTTTAGAAGAAACTCTGGAGTCTTGGAATCAATGGGTGGAAGGATTGGAAAAACGGATTATTTCACAAAGTGCTAACTGGACTTCTGAACATTCGCACATTTGGAGTAAAGACAAATTAGCTAAAGATTACGGTAATCAATTTGTAGTAGCTATTACCAAAGAAATAGATGATTGGGCTGATCAAAAACTCTGGCCAATCGTGAAAAAAAATATGGGAGTTTTAGATGCCCAAATTAACGAGGATCTCGAAGCAATTCGTCAAGATTTTCGCGTTTTTGACCAGCGATTTAGCACGAGCCTTGTTACTCAATTCAATAACTTACCTAACTTAGGGAGTCTGGGTGGAATTGGCACAGATGGATTAGGTATCGCTTCATCAATCAACTCAGATACTGGAGGTGCTGGAGGTTTTATTGGTGGTTTAGGCCTTGGTGGGGCGGTGGTTGCTGGATTGTTGGCATTTACAGGAGTTGGTATGATTACACTGATTTTGGCTGGGTTAGCGGCGGCTGCGACTGGCTCTTTTGGGGCGGGATTGCTAGATGTTGATGGAATTCACTTTCAGATTAAGCAAAAAATCTGTAACTTAGGGTTTCAGAAGTTCGACGCATCTTCACAGTCTATTCTTGATAAGATACAAGAAAGAATTATTGCAGTATTTGATGAGCGCGTTGAGGCTAATAGTGATGTTATGTCAAAAGCTATCTCGCTGTGCGAAAATTTATTAGAACAGCAGCAAAGACGCGATCAACAAACTCAAAAACAATGCGAATCTGAAAAAGTTTTACTTACTGATAAACGTCGCGAACTCGAAGATATCCGAAATCAAATGGAAACAATATTCAATTAAATTACCTAATAGTTAACAAAGATACGATCCACTCAAGGAGATTAGTAAAGTAAAACAAAGTCCGCCCTAGTTTACTTGCAGAACGCAGTAAAGGGCGGACTAAGAAATCAAGGATCTTTAAGCCAGATTTACTATTACTTAAATATCCCTGCAACCGAGCCTGCCTTAGACTCTGCGATTTTAGGAGCCAAGATACTCTTGGCATATATCCGAGGATTCTGTTGAGCAATTTGGATATACGATTGGCGGACTTCAGCATTCACCGCTACAGTCGTTACATCGTAAACCTGTGTAGCCATTTTAGGATAGAAACCGATACCGATAATTGGTATCAAGAAACACGCAGCGATAAACACTTCGCGAGGTCTAGCATCGCTAAAAACGGCATCCCCAGGCAAGACGCAACTATTACCAAAACAAGCCGCTTCCAGTTCTCCCGTATCTTTCAAATTACCATCAAGGTCACAGGTAGGCGCAACACCAGAATAGAATAACTGCCGTAACATTGATAGCAAATAAATCGGCGTTAGAATCAGTCCTACAGCAGCTAAAAATACGGTGACACCTCGGAAAGTTGTGCTATACATATCGCTGGTAGCAACGCCAACAAAAACAGAGAGTTCGCTAGCAAAACCACTCATACCGGGAAGAGCTACAGATGCCATCACACCTATGGTAAACAAGGCAAATACTTTAGGCATCACTTTACCAAGATCGCCCATTTCTGCTAATGCCATTGTATGGGTACGGTCATAAGTTACGCCTGCTAGGAAGAACAACACGGAGGCGATTAAACCGTGAGAAAGCATTTGCAATAGTGCGCCATTGATTCCCAAGTCAGTGAAGGATGCAATACCTAACAACACGAATCCCATGTGAGAGACTGACGAGTAGGCTAGGCGGCGCTTCATATTGTCTTGGGCAAAGGAGTTAAACGCGCCATAGATAATATTGATCACGCCTAGCATTGCTAGAATCGGTGCAAAATAAACATGAGCATCTGGTAGAAGTTGTAAATTTAAGCGAATCAGTCCGTATCCGCCCATTTTCAGCAGTACGCCTGCCAAAATCATCGATACGGGAGAAGAAGCTTCACCGTGAGCATCAGGTAGCCAGGTGTGGAGGGGGAAAATCGCCAGTTTAACGCCAAAGGCAATTAGCAATCCGGCGTAAAGCACCAATTCTAAACCAAGGGGATAATTTTTCAGACCTAGTTCGACGATATCGAAGGTGATGTTACCACCGCCGTAGAATGCCATTGCTAGGCCAGCTACGAGAATAAATATAGATGCAGCAGCGGTGTATATCAAAAATTTTGTAGCAGCGTACTGACGGTTTTTACCGCCCCAAATCGAGATCAGGAGGTAGACGGGAATCAGTTCTAGTTCCCACATGATGAATAGCAGCAGTACATCCTGGGCAACGAAGACCCCAATCTGCGCTGCGTACATCAATAACATTAGGAAATAGAACAGCCGGGGTTTGCGATCGACTTCCCACGCTGCAAAAATCGAGAGTGTTGTCACTAATCCAGCTAGAAGTACCAGCGGGAATGAGAGCCCATCTACTGAAACTGACCAGGATAGACCTAACTGAGGTATCCAAGAGTAGGTTTCTACGAGTTGAAATGTATTGAGATTGGGGTCGTAATGTTTCCAAAAAACATAGGACATGAGAACAAAGTCGGCAACTGCTACTCCCAAGGCATACCACCGCACTTGCTTACCATCTTTATCGGGTAGCAGAGGGATAACGGCAGCAGCAAGGAGGGGAAGTAGGATAATTGTTGTCAGCCAGGGAAATTGAGCCTCGATCATGGCAATGAGAAAAAATACTTAGCTGTGGATGAGGTTATTATACGAATATTTGTAACAATTTTTTATAAATGTTTCTTTTTTTTGCAAAACAGGGCTGATTGCAGAAGGCAAAACATTATAGGACTTACGCTCAGGGCTCCAGAAACCGGGTTTTTTAGAGCATCTGTGGGTAAAAACGAAGTATTTTCGTCAAAAAACCCGGTTTCTTTGGTTAGGTGCGTAAGTCGTGCATTAGAAGCCTTACTTTTAGGCGGCTTTGTCTGCAAACAGTGCGATCGCTAACTGTAACAACTGCACTGCCACGATCGCTAAAGTGCGATCGCTCTTTTTTTCTCTATCAGTAAATTTAGGAGGCGAGTAAAATCCGACACTCTGAAATTCGGCAAACATTAGATACTTTTGGCTGCAACACAACTCGCAGTTCGTGAGCATACCGGGGAAGAGGATCGTTTTCTAACCAGATCGGCGGTACCATCATCACTTCATAGTAAGCGATCGTATGCAGAATCCCTGGCTGGGATTTCAATTCCACTGTTAAGCCTGCTCGATACTCAAATGCTTCTTCCCAGTCTGTATCTGTATTTATATTCATAAATGACCCCATCTTAAATATTGCTTCTTTGTTAAATTTTACTCTAATATCTATGAATTTGATAATATTCTGTAGTTTATAATACATTTTTTAACTTTTCTGTGAGGAATCGCTGACACTTAAAGGGATTGGTAATTGGTAA